>JANXZD010000114.1 GCA_025355705.1 Bacteroidota bacterium
CTGCGAAACACCCCGCGGACCATTTCTCTTCATCACAAAATATGCATCCATAATATTCAAATCAGGCTTACGATACGATGCAAAGTCTGCAATGCATTGATGAAGATCGTTCTTGTGCCACTCACCACGATTCCACACTACACCCATCAAATTCTTCATCGACATTGTTAATTTCGTTGACCCATGACTTTTCAGTATTGGTACGTTAATAAAGACATCCGATTCTAAGATCAATTCGTGTACTTTCGCACTCGTTAAATTCTTTGCACCCTTTACGGAAATAGGATGATAATATCCTTCGGTGTTACCCGGAACAATTTTTCCACCAGCATCTTTCACTGCCGCTTCAATTCCGCTGTTCTTATAACTTCTCTGCCAATTATCACACGTATTATCAAATACAACAACTTCCTTCGCACCAGCTTGATAGCATTGTTTTACAATTTCTTCTACCAATTTTGGATTTGTATTCCCTGCACGCTCCGGTGTTACATCCCAGCCGATATTCGGTTTCACAACAACACTCTGACCTTTTTTCACATATTTTCCAATACCGCCAAGTGCTTCTATACCTTTTGTGAACATCACATCGGGTTCCGCTCCTTTTATTGCAACGAGGTCATAGGGAACCGATCCAGTTTGATTTGCGTATAAAAGATTTGGAGTCAACATATTTAATCCGGCAATATTAGCTCCGGTCAATGCTGAAAAACCAATTCCATTTTTAAGAAATGTTCTACGATCCATTCAATCTCCCACGTTATTTAATTTTTAAAAACTAATTTAATCAAAAACGAATTGACACTAGATTATTAATTGGTGAGTGATTTTATTTTACCACAAGTATAGCACTTCAGATTACAATATTTTATTCATTTAAAAAATCTATTCACATTTGCTATCCAAAAAGTAATCATAATATCAACAAAGTCGTTAACACTGGTTCGCTTATATCCATAAAAAGGTAGGTAATGATGGACACAACAGCAATATTGAAACAATTACATTTTTTTGTTTAGACTTACAATCGGACATATTTGTCAGATATTTATTTCACACACGGGATACCGCATTGCAACAAAGAGTATCTTTGCATCCACATTCTCGCATTACTATTTTAACTAGTATGAATAATTTGGGAAGTGAAAATTTAGGATATCTGTTATCGGAGAAATGCTTATTCTTAATAGAGTTGAAGTGTATCCGATTTTTTCTTACAACCGCTCGAAACTTATTTTGTCTTCACTTTATCTTCCTTGTATTGGATATAATAAATTGAAGCACGTCTATAAAAAAAAAACTGCCGATTGACATCAAAAACCTCCATGGTTTCTGACAATCATTCTGACAGTTTTAGTGTTTTTTGTCTATCGGGGTGAAAAAGTACCGAAATTTTGAGCTGGCAACGAGACTTGAACTCGTGACCTGCTGATTACGAATCAGCTGCTCTACCAACTGAGCTACGCCAGCGAAAAGCAAATAGTAAATAACCTGTGAAAACGAATTAAATCACTCAACTGCGTTAATTGCCCTTCAATATAAGATTATTCTATCCTTCTACAAAATGATTTCTTGTAAAATTATTTGATGAAATGGTAATTGTGTAGAATCATCAATTCTAAATTGATAACGACTATTTTGAGTTTTAATTTAGCATTTGATTTTTCGTCATTAAATTTTTCTCATTCGTTATAGATCATAGTACTTTGCTCTTTTCGTTTTTTACTTTAACCAACTCTGCAGCGATACTGACAGCAATTTCTTCTGCTGTCGAACTTCCTATTTTCATTCCGATCGGAGCATATATTTTCTGATTACTAAGAAGTTTTTTTTCGGCTTCATTCAGCGAATTCTTTATTCGCTCGATCTTCGCTTCAACTCCCATAACCCCGACGTACAGAAGATGACGCGGAAGCAACTGCTGCAATGCAATCGTATCCGTAACAAAGTTTGATGTAACAATGGCTGCACAAGTCATTTTAGCATCAACTATATGAGAACCAAGTTCTGAATATGGAGCAATTATTTTTTTATCTGCAAAAAAATTCGCTTGCAACATCGGCAGATCGTTTCGCTCGTCATAAATGAAAACGTAAAAATCAAGAGTCTCCAATATGCGTGATAATGCATTACCAACATGTCCGCCGCCGATAATAAATACTGTAAACTCCGGTCCAATATTTTCTTCGTATATCCATTCGGTTGCCGAACTGCTTTGGAACTTTATTTGACGAGAATTTTTTCCTTCAGAATAAACAATCCCCTTTTCCGTTAGGGCAAGTTTTGACGCCGTATTGTTCACAGTAGCATTGTAAATCGCTGTAATAACCGGAATGTCCTTATTGCTCAACGACAGTGCGCAATTGGTTTGCGAACCGGCGCATGAAAGTCCGGACGGTTCTCCATGTGCCGCATTCGGAGAATGGACTAAATAACGGATCTCACAAATGTTCTCATCATTCCTCAGCCGCTCGGAATATTGTTCGATCATAGTATATTCCATGACACCGCCGCCGATTGTTCCGTTGGTTCTTTTATCGGCAGTGAATGCTATTTTAAATCCACTTTTGCCGGGAGAACCTTTGACAGAATCAACAACAGTCAGCAGCAGCACACGTTCACCGGCAGATAAATGATCAAGAATAAATTTCCAGAATGCTTTATTTTTCATAAAATTTTATTTAAACCACACTTGGCTCATAGCATAATAAATTGCCATCACGCCGGAAAAAATTGAGCTGAAAAGAAATCTGCGATGCAGCGGAACTTTGTTTTGAATCAAATAATTGATTGTTACTGTTACAGGAATATTCATTGTAAAGGAATTGTAACTGACCCACAATAGATTCCACGAAAGTTGGAACGATTGACCGGAAAAGATTTGAACGAACGCCAAGTGTCTGGCAATCCACATCGGATTGAAATACAAGAGTGCTAGAATCGTTCGGCGTACACTCGCTTTCATTCCTTCCATCAAATGCGTATGAGTGTTGATCCAATGGAAATAATTTGGAATCTCTAAAGAATAAAGTGTGCCGCCAATAATCGCCATTCCAATCATACGTTGAAATGAAAACGAATGGAGCAGCAACGCGGCAATTGCATCTCCGGCTGCATAAATAAGCGCACTTTGCAGCGCATTACGTTTACTGAAGTGCAGGAGCAAGAGTTCCAACCTCCTTATACAATAAACACAACGCCCGTTCTGGTGTCATTGGTGCAACTGCCGGATACGATGTATTGGGACGGAATGCCTTGATGGCATTCAATAATGCGAAATATACGCCAATCCCGTACATGAATGGAGGTTCTCCAATTGCCTTGGAATTGAAAGGTGCAAATGGATTTTCAGAGTTTTCGAGAAAACTAACATTCATTTCTTTTGGAGCAAAATGAACATCGGGGACTTTATAGGTTGAAAGTGCATCCGTTAACAATCTTCCATCGTTATTATAGATGATCTCCTCCATAGTCATCCATCCAATACCTTGCATAATTGCCCCTTCTGCCTGACTTAGATCGATTGCGGGCTGCAAACTTTTCCCGACGTCATGCACAACATTGACTGCGTCAATCACATATGTTCCACGAAGACAATCAAGTGTAACTTCAAAAAGAGCAGTCCCAAACACATGATATGCAAATGGATGACCTTTTGACGATCCACGATCGAAATATATTTTGGGCGTTGCATAAAAATGCTGTGAAGTTAAACTGATCCTTGCACTGTTTGCTGCAGAAATCAATTTCGTCCACGTCCACTCTGTTTCTTTCCCATCGTTGTAGAGCTTTTCATCACGAATAACAATTTTAGTTGAATCAGATTGGTGAAACTGTTCTGCTGCAAATTTCGTTAATCGCTCGAGAAGAACATTACATGCCAATTGCGTTGCCATTCCATTCAAATCTGCACCGCTGCTTGCCGCCGTTGGAGATGTATTTGCAACACGCGTTGTATTTGTCGATTCAAGTTTAATCCGTTCGGTGTTGATGGAAAATATCTTTTGCGCGACGGAATGAATTTTCATATTCACCCCTTGTCCCATTTCGATTGCAGCCGTACTGATGCCGACACTGCCATCCGAATAAATATGAACAAGCGCACTCGCCTGATTCATCATGGTATTTGTGAACGAAATACCAAAACAGATCGGCATGATAGCAAATCCTTTTTTCTTCCACTCATTCGCACTGTTGAAATCAGTCACTCTCTTTTTTATATCAGCAACGGATATTTTTTGTTCAAGCGAATTCCAGCATGGAATAGCCTGGCAACGTTCCGCGATCTGTCCGTACGGAAATTCATCGCCGTTCTTCAAAAGATTTTTCTTTTGAATCAATGAGGGTTCCACATTCATCACTTCTGCTGCTTTAAAAATTGCCGCTTCAATCACGAATTTCCCTTGCGGTCCGCCAAATCCGCGAAATGCTGTGTTTGGCGGCAGATTTGTTCTGCAGCTGTAGCCAATTGCTTTAACATTCGGAATAAAATAACTATTCGTAGCGTGAAACAATGTCCGCTGTAACACTGCTGGAGAAAGATCTGCAGCAGCACCTCCGTTTTGGTAAAATGTCACTTCATACGCAAGAATAGTTCCATCACTCTTCAATCCAATTTTGAAGTCTGATGAATATGGATGACGCTTTCCAGTCATTCTCATATCATCCTGACGATGCAGGATCATTTTTACTGGCCGGTTGAGTTTTGTGGCGGCAAGTGCACACATTGTTGCCCAAGGAGTTGCTTGATCTTCTTTTCCACCAAAACCGCCGCCAAGCCTCAGAACATCAACTTCAATTTTGTGCATCGGAATGTTGAGTACATTTGCAATTGTCCGCTGAACGGCTGTCGGACTTTGTGTTGAGGAAACTACTTTTATCCCACCTCCTTCAACAGGAATTGCAAATGCTCCCTGTGTTTCGAGATACAAATGTTCCTGCCCGCCGGTTTCTGCAATTCCTTTAACCACAACATCACATTTCGACCACGTTGCATTAATGTCACCAAGTTCAAACATTATGGGAGGAATGAG
>JANXZD010000157.1 GCA_025355705.1 Bacteroidota bacterium
CGAATCCAAACTTTTCCTTCACGTTTCATCAGTCGGGTCAACGCGACACGTGCTGCTTCAATCTGCCGTGCTGATATCCACGCCGGTTCCATTGCTTTCAAGCCATAATCACCGAAAGCTACCGTTGCACCGCGTGTTGCCACACCACTCATGCGTCCGCGTTGCGCTTTTCTAAATTTAACTCTTTTTGGCATTAACATAATTCAAAGCTCCAGATGCAGATCAAAAATTATTTTGCTGAACGATCTAATACTTCACCTTTGCATATCCAAACTTTTACGCCGATTTTTCCATAAATTGTAGCTGCTTCTGCATGCGCATAATCAATATCAGCACGAAGCGTATGAAGAGGAATACGACCTTCTTTATATTGTTCCGTTCGCGCAATTTCTGCTCCACCTAAACGACCGCCACATTTTACACGAATACCTTCAGCACCCATCCTCATTGCAGCGGTGATCGCTTGTTTCATTGCACGACGAAAAGCAATACGGCCTTCAAGTTGTGCGGCGATATTTTCTGCAACTAATTGCGCATCAAGTTCTGGCCGTTTTATTTCACTGATAAGAATCTTTATATCTTTGTTCGTTACTTTTTTCAGCTCTTCTTCAAGCTGTCCAATCTCCTTGCCACTTTTTCCGATCACAACACCGGGACGCGATGTATTAATAGTGATCCGAGCATTTTTTGGAGTGCGTTCGATTAAAATTTTTGAAACGCCTGCCTTTTTCAAACGGTTGCGAAGATAATTTCTCACAACCATATCTTCTTGAAGTTTTCCGGAAAAACTTTTTTCGTCGTACCAGTTTGAATCCCAACCTTTAATGACACCTAAACGAAAACCGACCGGATTAATTTTTTGTCCCAAAGTAACTCCTCAACTGAATTATTTTTTCTTATTTCGTTTGTCAACAATAATCGTTAAATGATGTGAACGTTTTAGAATTTTATATGCACGCCCCATTGGTGCCGGAAGAATACGTTTCATCGATGCCCCGCCATTCACAAACACTTCTCTTACAATAACATCGTCCGTACTAACACCTGCGTTGATATCTTTATTCTGAAAATTTGACACTGCAGAACGAAGAACTTTTTCCGCAGACTTTGCTGCATGTTTTGGTAGGAAATGAAGGATGTTCATTGCTTCACCAACCGACTTCCCGCGAATTAAATCGATAACGAGTCGCATTTTGCGTGGTGATGTTCCAACATATCTACTGACTGCTCTTGCTTCCATTATACTAGACTCCAATTAAAATGATTACGTCGTCGCTGCTTCGGTTCTCAGACCGGGATGCCCGCGGAAAATACGTGTCGGTGCAAATTCACCAAGTTTATGTCCTACCATTGATTCTTGAACATAGACTGGAATAAATTTATTTCCATTGTGCACGGCAAACGTGTGTCCCACAAAATCGGGGGAGATGGTGCACGATCGCGCCCACGTTTTAATCACTTGTTTTTTGTTTGACTTATTAAGCGTCTCAATTTTTTTAAGAAGACGCAAATCAATGTATGGACCTTTTTTGAGTGAACGACTCATAGTACTCTCTTAATTACTTACGACGCTTGACAATATATTGACTGGACTGTTTTTTGCGCTTACGGGTTTTCAAACCTTTTGCTTTTTGACCCCACGGGCTTACCGGATGTCCGCCACCAGAAGTTTTACCTTCTCCTCCACCCATCGGATGATCGACAGGATTCATCGCAACACCACGAACATATGGACGAATTCCGAACCACCGCGATCGACCCGCTTTACCGAAACTGATATTTTCGTGATCAAGATTTCCGAGTTGACCAATTGTAGCATAACACTCAGAAAGAACATTTCGAGCTTCACCGGAAGGAAATTTTAATAGAACAAACTTACCTTCTTTTGCTTGAACCGTAGCAAAGTTCCCAGCACTGCGCGCAACTTGTCCACCTTTACCTGGTTTCAATTCAATGTTGTGCACTTGCGTATTTACAGGAATTAAACGCAACGGCATTGCATTGCCCGTAAGTATATCTGCTGTTTCACTTGCAATAATTTTTGTACCAACCTTCAAACCTTCAGGAGCAAGAATATATCGTTTGTCGCCATTCACATAATGTATCAACGCAATATAAGCTGAACGGTTTGGATCGTATTCGATTGAAAAAACTGTTCCTTCGATATTACGATTATCACGCTTGAAGTCGATGGTACGATATCGACGCTTGTGTCCGCCGCCTTTATGTCGCGACGTTACACGACCGTGACTGTTACGACCGCCCGATTTAGTGATCTTTTCAAGAAGAGATTTTTCGGGTGTTGACCGAGT
>JANXZD010000167.1 GCA_025355705.1 Bacteroidota bacterium
AAGATTGCAAAAATACTTTAAGAGTCTGTTGCAACCTTAGGAAATAGAAGAATGCAATGCTGTAAAATTCAACGATTTCGGCAATTATCTTCGGCACATTATTTGCCAATGAAATGGTAGATTTCACACAAGTTTGACTTATCTACACAATAAACGGTAAGCCAATATTCACTCAATGAAACAATTAACTTCATCAACGAAAGGAGTTACAACAGTGAAAAATTTCTTAACTGTTTTAACCGCAATAGCGTTATTCGGTCTCGTAGCGTGCGAAGGACCTGCAGGACCAGCAGGTAAAGACGGTGCAGCAGGTGCAGCAGGTGCAGCAGGTGCAAAAGGCGCAGATGCCGGCTTTGTTTATTTTGAAGGATTCAAAGCAGATTTGAAATGCGCACAATGTCACTCTTCAAACGATAATGATACAACATATCGTGTTATAACAAAACAAACACAATATGAAACCTCAGGTCATAAAGAACTTGGTAACTACGATCGCAATACAACACAATGCGCAGGTTGCCATACAAACGAAGGATTCTACGAAAGAACAACCAGAGGCGTAGCAAATGAAACATTTACCCTTAATGCTATCTCTGGTCCAGTAACACTGCAAGCGTATCCGAATTCTTCACCCGTTGGTTGTTTCACATGCCATGCTCCACATAAACGCGGTGATTTCACCTATCGTGATACAGTTGGTCAAGTTAAAATATTCTCACTTGTTGCTGGTAACACAACAAAAACATTCACTGGTAATACAGGTGCTCAACTGTGTGTAAAATGCCATCAACCACGTATGACATCAACATTCTTGATTGGAACCAGTAACTTATCATGGCAGCCATCAGCAACTTCTGGTTTAACAGATACTGCAAAGATCTATACATCACGATGGAACAACCACGTATCGGGTGAAGGAATTCAAACAATGCTCGGCTTCGGCGGAGTTGAATTTGCCGGAAATACATATTCCAGCTCATATCACAGCACAGCGTTGCAAAATAAAACTCTTGAATGCGCAGATTGCCACATGGCAACACCAATCGGTAACAAAGGTGGCGGACATACATTCAAAGTTGGTTATGTTCCTGAAGGTTCGACAACAACGTCTTACAACTTTGCAGGTTGCAATACCACAGCATGCCATGGAACAAGCGGTGCAATCACAGCTACTTCTGCAAAATGGGCAACCGTTCGCGCTGAAATGACCGGAAAAATTCGCCAACTTGCTAATATGATGTTGGATTCTACAGTCGTTGGAAAATGGACTCTTCCAAAAGCTGGGAAATTCAATCCTTGGATCACATATTCTGTTAATGCAGGTGGAGATACTATTTGGGCAGCGAATGCCAATACTGGTGCAAATGTTCTTCAAATTAAACCAGCAATGAAAGCAGGAGCACTGTGGAATTTACAAATGGCTATGTATGAAGCAAGTCATGGTATTCACAACACAGCATATACACGTTCATTGTTAGATGCTTCAATTGCTGAATTGAAAAAACCATAATTTTTTCCTCCCGGAAAGAATAACAGCAACATTACTTCATGTAACTAAAATCCGTCTCGCGTCCTGCGAGGCGGATTTTTTATTTTTTGGATAACGGGAAATATTTTCCTATCATTTCATTGTCACAACAGCAAACCGCCTATGAGAATATATGGAATACTTTTGGTGCTGTTTGTTCATCTAGTTTTTTCTCAAAAGATGAACGTGACCATTCTTGTTGAACCGACAGTAACAGCAAGAGATTCGGGATTGAATGTTTTTATTGCAGGGAATAAATCGGTATTCGGCAACTGGAATCCTTCGTCAGCCCGACTGCAAAAAATATCAGATTCACTTTGGAAATTCGAATCAAAGTTTGACAGCGCAGAAATATTGGAATTTAAAATTACCAGAGGATCGTGGGAACAAGAAGCGATCTATGAGATTAATAAATTACCAGACAATACAATATTAAAAGTAACGAAAGATACCACTGTGATCATTAGGCCTTTGTTTTGGAAAAGAAAAATATTATCGCAAAAGCCTGAACCAACGATTCGTGGAACGGCGAAGTATCATCTGCAGCTTTCGGGCGATGGTCTCAACCATAAACGAGACATCATTGTTTGGCTTCCGCCGACGTACGAAAAGAACACGAAAAAACATTATCCTGTGCTCTATATGAGCGACGGACAAAATATCTTCGATCCGACAACAGCATTTACAGGTTATGATTGGCGTGTTGATGAGGTTGTGG
>JANXZD010000186.1 GCA_025355705.1 Bacteroidota bacterium
CTGCAACGCGTTCGGCACTTCATCACCCGCCCCTTTAATATATCCTATCACTCTTCCTCTCTTTTGCAGATCGAACTTCAATGCATGGCTCGTTGCATTGATCATTAACGGCTGAGTCGGGATATGGTCGTGAATAATATGTCTCACTGTAGAGCGGAACGTTTCTCCTCTTACCACTGCTTCAGCCGTAAGTTCTCCGCTTGTTGTGAGAGAATCCGGATCCACCGTGAATTCAATTTCTGTTTCTGATTCTTTCTTTAGCAATGAAAATTTTTGGGAAGGGGAAATATTCCAACCGTTTGAAGATCGCAGCGAAACAGTACCGTTCACACTATCGCTGAACGAGTGGAGATGCAGAACGATGGTTTTCGGAGCACCACCATTCCACACGATGTTCTTTTCTTCAATAGAAATAGAGATCGGAGGAATGATCTCAACATTTCGGGTTTTTTCACCGGCAAGCTCATCGACCCATTTATACTGCACCGGAACATTCAGAAGCATCGGTTCATTCTCGATCGTTACCGAAACGGCAACATACAGAATTGCGGGGTTTTCCGCTTTACCGACAATTGATTCGTCCGCAACCACATATCGATTGTTCCTTGGAGAGGAGGTCAGCCAATATGGCTGAGAATATATCTCGTCGGGACGGATCGATGACGAAAATTGTATCTGATACGGTTCATTATAATTCAATACTTGCTTCGATTCTTTGTTGAGATTCAATTCCGATGAATAGACAGAAGCGACAGTGATCTTTGCAGACGAGCGGTTCAAAAAAGAGAGATTAACCTTGATCGAATCGTTATGTGAATAGAACGGGTCGCGGGCATTTGCCTCGACCCATAACCCGGCACAGGACTGAATGACCGACTCTATCTCATTCATTTTCCGATCGATCAATGGACTATAATTTATCTTTTGCAGTTCTTTGTATAAACGGAGCAATGCAGGAATACTTTTTTGTGGTGCAGTTGCGACGAAATTCTTCTGAATGTCCCCTGCTATTTGTGCAAGTTTTTTTCCGTTTGGAATTCGATTCCAGGAAAGATCAATTCCTTCAAAAAGATCGTTCTTTGCGCTATCGCCAGCGGTAACAACAAACTCATTGACGGAACTTCCTTTGTTTTGCGACGAACCCATTCCCTGACTCTTATGCATTGTCCGGCTGATTCCCGCGATCTCTGTGAATGATTTCCCCAGCAGCGGAGAATATTCGCCGACATCAATTTTCATTGTCGGTACATTCGCTGTATTCGAATTAGCTCCGCCGAACCGAAATTGATTGAACAACAACCGCTTCGCCTTCCACGGCTGCACATTCTTTAATTGTTCCGGAAATACATTCAGATCTCCGCTGATCGCAAATGCTTCTTGCGCAAGGATCGCCGATGCAAGATGATGTCCATGTCCACCCTGGGTCGGCGAGAATCGGGTGATGATAATATCGGGGCGAAATTTGCGGATCACCCAGACAACATCTTTTAGGACACTGTCTTTGTTCCAGAACCGCAATGCTTCTTCCGATGATTTTGAAAATCCGAAATCGATCGCACGGGTAAAGAATTGTTCTGCACCGTCGATCCTTCGCGCTGCTAATAATTCCTGCGTGCGAATAATGCCGAGTTCCGTTCCCTGTTCGGAGCCGACAAGATTCTGTCCACCTTCTCCTCTTGTGATAGAGAGATATCCTGTTCGCAGCAATTTTCCTTTTGCAAAATAGGAAAGGAGCGCTGTATTCTCATCGTCCGGGTGCGCAGCGATATACAATACCGAACCGGTGACCGATAACTTATTGATCGCGAGTTGTAATTCCACTCCGTCCATCTGACGCGGTTGTGCGAATGCAATGCTGATAAGAAAAAGACTTACAAGAAAGAGTTTTTTCATAGACTAAAATAAATTGGTTTAAGAATATTTTAATTTACAATAATTGTATCAATTGTACAATGAATCAATCTATTTGACAGAACATAAATTTAGAATATAACGTCATGCCGAACTTGTTTCGGCATCTTGTATTTAGGTTTTTAGGATAGATGCTGACATTCGTCAGCATGACGGGATTATTTAATCTCAAATTAAAATACGATCGAATATTTTCAATATATACTAAATTTTTCGGAC
>JANXZD010000197.1 GCA_025355705.1 Bacteroidota bacterium
GCTGCTGCGCTTTAATTGTTACGCTAAATAATTGAATCGCAAGGATTGTGAACAATAAAATATTTTTTTTGATTGGCATTTTGATCCTTAAAGAAATACTTGATTTTGGCTGGATGATTATTTGTTTCAAACAAATGGGTATGAGCAATGATATATCTAAATGTATTTAATCTTAAAGTTGACAGCAATAGCTTTTGCTGTTGAAACGCAGTTTTAAGCAAATCTTAAGAATAGCTTTAGTTTGTCTTAAAGAAGTGAATCGTATCTTAAAGGAAAAAAATCGAAAGGAACTATCGTATGCCAGATCTAACTCATATTCATCCAATGCTTGTACATTTTCCAATTGCTCTCCTTATGGTTGGATTTCTCTCCGAAACAATTGGGCTTATCACAAAAAAAGAATTTTTTAGCACTGCGGGCTTTTATTTGCTACTTTTAGGTGCAACCGGAGTTGGTGCCTCCTATCTTTCCGGTCAAAATGCAGGTGCAGGAATCACGGAAGTCGGTGCATTAAAGCTAGCGTTGGAAACTCACGAGGGAGCAGCAGAATTAACATTATGGCTTGCTATCGTTGCGGCTGTTGTGAGAATTGCAATAGTACTGTTCAAAAAATATTCCGGACTCTATAGAGTTGCTGCGTATGTGCTGTTCTTCTGCGCAGTTCTTTCTGTTGCTCGGACCGGTTTTTACGGCGGAGAATTAGTGTATAAACACGCAGCAGGCGTACAGTTAGATTTTGGATTTGGTTCACTTCCCGCAGATTCTACTGCGACCGAATCTGAAAGTAAAAAAGAAGATAAAGACTAAAGAAGAATACTCAGTATGCGAATCCTTGTTGTCGAAGATGAAAAAGGTATTGCGAATTTTTTACGCGATGGTCTTAAAGAAGAAGGATTCGCTGTTGATGTTGCAGATGATGGAAAAAAAGGATTAAATCTTTCTAATGAGAATGAATACGATATCATTCTTCTGGATTGGATGCTCCCCGGAATTAGCGGTATTGAAGTCTGCCGCTTAATTCGAAAGAACAATGTGAGCGTACCAATCATTTTTTTGACTGCAAAAGATACAGTTCAGGACACCGTTTTTGGATTAGAAACAGGGGCGAATGATTATATCAAAAAACCCTTTGCGTTTGAAGAATTACTCGTTCGGATCCGCGTGCAATTGCGAACACACGAGGGAGAGCAAACAACGCTAACGATCGGCGATATTGAAATGGATATTGATAAACATGTCGTTCGGAAAAATCACGAAGAAGTATCGTTGACGCAGAAAGAGTTTGCGTTGTTGGAATTTCTTCTCCGAAATAAGAACAAAGTATGTACACGCACGCGCATCATTGAACATGTGTGGGATATCCATTTCGATGCCGATACCTCGGTCATTGATGTATATATCAACGCACTCCGAAAAAAATTACGCGGAGATGATGGAACGAATTTTATTCAAACAGTACGGGGTGTAGGGTATATCGCACGAAAAGAATGAGATATCTAAACTTACGAAATAGAATCGCGTTTACGTACATTGCTGTTACCGCTTTACTTATTGCTGCATTATTTTCCCTTATTTATTTCGTCATATTCAATACTGTTTATAATCATTTAGACGATGATCTCGATGCAGAGACTCAGGAAGTCTACGCTTCTATTGTTGTTCTTGATAATACGATCATCTTCGCGAATCCCAATGAATGGGCAGAAAGAGAACATGGGCAGATAGAGGTGAATCCCACGTTCATCGAAATTGTAGACACTGCCGGAAACATTATTAAGAGAACTCCGAACCTTCGTCAGGGATCGTTGTATTTTAATCCGAAAAAGAAATCTTCAAAATCATATTATGATACATTGTTATCCGGTGCTCCGATCCGACAATTACAAGTTCCGATTCAAAATCCGACCGGTAAAATACTGGCGCATTTGATTATCGCCATTCCATTGCAAGAATCTGCGATTGTTCTCAAAAATCTCAGGCAAACGTTATTGATCGGTTATCCTATTGTCTTGATCGTTTTGTTTTTAATTTCGAGGTTTATTGCCGGACGATCGATCGCACCGATCAATGCCGTGATTTCTACTGCAGAAAAGATCACAAAAGAAAATCTCAATGAACGAATTGCTCTTCCTCAAAACAAAGATGAGATCTATACGTTGTCGCAGACCGTGAACGATCTTCTTGACCGTCTGAAAGATGTTGTTCTTCGTGAAAAACAATTCACCGCAGATGCATCACATGAATTACGAACCCCGCTTTCGGTGATCAAAGGAACGTTGGAAGTATTAATACGCAAACCAAGGGAGCGTGAGCAATATGTTGAAAAGATCCATTCAGTACTGAGTGAAGTAGATCGAATGTCATTACTGGTCGATCAATTGCTGGAGTTTGCTCGATTTGAAAGTGGAAAGACCAAACCAACCATAGTAGAGGTTGATCTCAATACATTGATCGAGGATTCTTTTCAACGGTTGCACTATACATCCTCTGAAAAAAATATTGTGTTACGAATGCTTGCTGCCGATAAATATTTTGTTAAAGCGGATGTATCGATGACGAATATTATCCTGGAAAACATCATTTCTAACGCCATCAAATATTCATTTGAAGATCAGTCCGTTGAAGTAACAATCAATAATGTGGCCGGAAAGACATCGTGTTCAATTTCCGATCATGGAAGCGGAATTCCGGAAGATCAAATCGGAAAAATATTTGATCGATTTTACCGCGTGGATGAATCTCGCACATCACAAATAGCCGGAAAAGGAATCGGACTCGCTATTGTAAAACGATTGGCAGAAATTCAAC
>JANXZD010000220.1 GCA_025355705.1 Bacteroidota bacterium
GTCCCAACAATCCGATCGCGTCGAACAAAACGGAAGAAGGGAGAGCTAAAAACCGTCGAGTAGAATTTGCCAGAATGAAATAATAAATCTTGGAAATATATTCTCTTTCATGTATTTTTATGATACAGAAATAGTAGCTGCTATATAATTTACGGGCGTTTAGCTCAGTTGGTTTAGAGCGCTTCCCTGACACGGAAGAGGTCAGAAGTTCGAATCTTCTAACGCCCACAATCATCCTCGTAATTTCTTCTTGCTCGTGTTGTAATCCTTTTATACATTCTTCTCAGTCACTTTTCCCAAAGGAATTACATGAAAAATCTTAGTCTAAGGATATGCGTTTACATTTTCTTCGTCTCAATCTGTGCATACTCCGGTGGTAAAGAATTAACGGTAGAAGATATTTTTTCTTCTCAAAAATTTGTGTCCAAATCAATTCGAAGCATTCAATGGATGAAGGATGGCAAGTCTTACTCGTTCCTCGAGACTGACACCTCAACAAAATCTACTGGTGTCGTTCAGTACAACATCAAAGATCGAACAAAAAGAATAATTGTATCGGGCGCAATGATGAAATTGAACGATAATGATCCTGCATTTCGGTTTACGTCGTATCAATGGTCTCCGGATGAAAACCAGATCCTTTTTGTCTCTGCACCGCCAGATAAACAATATCTTTCTCGTTTAACACCTGCAGGAAACTTTTTTATCTATGACATTATTTCAAAAAAGTTTTCAAAAATTACAAATGTATCTACACCCCAGTATAATCAAAAATATTCTCCGGATGGAAAAAAAATCGGATATGTTCGTGAAAACAATATTTATGTATTTGATCTTGCATCCTCAAAAGAGATTCAACTAACATTTGATAGTGCAGAACATATTATTAATGGAAAATTCGATTGGGTCTACGAAGAAGAATTTGGAATCTCTGATGGCTGGAGTTGGTCACCGGATGGTGCAAAAATTGCTTATTGGCATTTAGATGAGAATCGCGTTCCTGAATATACAATGACCGAATGGGATTCAACTCATCTCAATCTGATAAAGATGCGTTATCCAAAACCGGGTGATCCCAATTCAATCGTTAATATTGGCGTACTCGATGTTGCATCCGGAAAAACGGAATGGATCGATCTTGGATCAAATAATGACGTTTATATCCCTCGAATTAAATGGACGAACGATAAGAATTTTTTATCTATCCAGCGACTTAATCGTGAACAGAATCAAATTGAACTTTTAATGTATGATGTTGCAAAAAGTTCGGTCAAAGTTATTCTTACCGAAAAGAGTGACACTTGGATTGATGTAAATGATAATTTGCGTTTTTTAAAGAACGATCAATTTACGTGGTCATCAGATAAAGATGGATTCAATCATTTATATCTTTATAAAAATGACGGGACACTGATCAACCAGATCACAAAAGGTGAGTGGGATGTTGATGCATTCTATGGAGTTGATGAAAAGAATGGTATTCTATTCTTTACTTCATCTGAAGTGTCGCCAATTGATCGACAAATCTATTCTATAAAGATCGATGGAAGCAAAAAGAAACAGTTATCTACAAATACAGGAACAAATTCGGCAAAATTTTCACCGACGTATGAGAACTATATTGGATATTACAACAATACTTCAACTCCAACAAAAATAAAAATGTTAAAAAATGATGGCAAGGAGTTGTATTCCATCGAAGAAAACGACATGAAAAGTCTGAAAGAATATTCACTTGCTGATGCATCTTTTTTAACTTTCAAAACAACAGATAACATCTTATTGAATGCGAGTTTTTTTAAACCTGCTAATTTCGACTCTACAAAAAAATATCCTGTGCTTGTTTATACGTATGGAGGTCCTGGTTCACAGGTTGTTCAAAACTCATGGGGCGGTGCTAATTATTTATGGTATTCAATGCTGGCCGAGAAAGGATATCTTATTTTTATGGTAGACAATAGAGGGACTGGTGCACGTGGAGCAAAATTTAAAAAGATGACATATAAAAATCTTGGTAAGTGGGAAGCGAACGATCAGATTGAAGGCGCAAAATACCTGGCATCTCTTTCGTATGTTGATAAAGATAGAATTGGAATTTGGGGTTGGAGTTACGGTGGTTATATGGCGAGTCTTACAATTTTAGTTGGAGCAGATTATTTTAAAACAGCAGTTGCAGTTGCTCCCGTTACAAATTGGAAATTCTATGATAACATTTATACAGAACGGTTTATGGGTACTCCGGAAAATAACCCTTTAGGATATAAAGAAAGCTCGCCGATCACCCATGCTTCAAAACTTAAAGGGAAATTTCTATTGATCCATGGTACAAGTGATGATAATGTTCATTTCCAAAACTCAGCAAACCTCACAACAGCGTTACAACAGGCAAACAAACAGTTCGAAACGATGTATTATCCCAACAAAAATCATGGGATTGGCGGTGGAAACACACGTGTTCATCTTTACTCTCTGATAACGAACTTTTTATTGAAGAATTTA
>JANXZD010000242.1 GCA_025355705.1 Bacteroidota bacterium
CGCCAATCTTAATAAAGCGTTTCAATCGACCGACATGCCACAAATATCCGTCGTCATCCATCCATCCCATATCGCCGGTATCGTAATAGCCGTTACGAAATGCGAGCGATGTATTCTCAAAATCATCAAAGTATCCTTTCATGATATTATCCCCTTTCACCAGGACTTTTCCCGTCTCCCCTGATTTACATTCGTGTCCTGTTTCATGGTTCTCAATACGCACCGAAACTCCTGGCAACATACGGCCAACACTACCCGGACGATTATGCTTCGGTGTGTTCACTGCCAACCCGGGTGATGTTTCGGTGCAGCCATATGCTTCGAGAATAACTTTATTATGTTTCTCGGTAAATACTTTTCGCAGCGCATCCGGACATTTATCCGCACCCGCAAGAATAATTCTGCATGTCTCGTAATCACCGGGATTAGATTTTCCAACATATCCCCAGAAGAAACTCGGTGTACCGGCAAAGATCGTCACTTTTTCTTCTCGAACAGCATCATTGACACCTTTGAAGTCCAACGGATTGGCATATGTTACGACCGTCATTCCGCAGTAAATTGGAAGCCATAGATGCGCCGTTTGCCCGAACGAATGGAACATCGGAAGATTACCAAGCATAATATCTTTATCGCTAACCTCCAACACTTGTTCAAGGCTATGCAAGTTTGTCGTAATATTTTTATGGGAAAGTTGAACAGCTTTCGGTTCCTTTTCACTGCCACTGGTGAATAAAATCACAAGGTTATCGTCATCATTTCCTTGTGCAACCGTTTTCTTTAAGAGCGGCGCAGGAAGTTTCGATCGAACCGCTGCGCCAAGTTTGTCCAACGTAGAAATACTTTCCATAATATCTTCAAGAAATACCATTCCGGGGACAATGGGACATTGTATCTTTTCAACAAGTGCTTTTGAAGTGATAATGGTTTTGAATGCAAGTTTCTTTTGAGCGAATACGCAGTTCTGTGACGCCATTGCGGAGTAATTGATCATCACCGGAACGCGACCACTCATCAATGATGCAAGCGATGCCAGAATACATCCGGCCGATGTTGGAACCATGATACCAATGAACCCCTGATCAAACTTCTGCAGTTTTTCCGAGAGGATCAACGATGCTATCAACGCTCGCGAATAGGTGATGCGTCTGTTCGTCGTGCGATCGATGATATACATCTTGTCACCAAATTTCTTTGCCGTATCAATGAATCGATGATGTAACAGCATGCGTGATACTCCTTTTAGTTAGTGCAATAAGTTGGGAAAATGTAGTGCATCCATCAACAAAAAGCAATGTTTGAATTTTTTCGAAGATATTTCCAAAAAAGACTTGACACAGAAGCTTATTTTATTATCTTTATATGTAATTAAAGTTAATAAATAAGGTATATAACAAATAAACCTTAACTATTAATGAAAAACAGTTATAAGACGTTTTCTGCGTTTTGTCGGCAGCACCACCTCCGCTGCTTTTTTGAGTCCCGCTCGGCGTTTCTTTACAAAGAATTGTCGTGACGATGGTTCTTTCGTGCGAAGTCACAGTCACTATTTCTATACTTTTAATAAGGAGGTTGTTCTATGAAAACTGGTATCCGTTCTTTCTGCATTATTGTGGTAATGATGGTTTCATTGAAACCATCGATTTTATTTTCTCAGCAAGCTGATACGGTTTCGCCAATTACGTACAGCGGGTTTTTGGATGTTTACTATATTAAAAATCTTGCAAGTCCGGTCACAGGTGCCAACAAAATCCGTGTATTCGATCCGGTGGACAATGAATTCAATTTAGCATATGGGGAAGTTTCAATCCAAAAGAAAGCCGGACCGATTGGTTTTAGAGTTGATCTTGGTGCAGGAAAAGTTTCTACTCTATCATTGACAGGTTTATTCCAACAGGCATATGCAACTGTTGTTCTTCCAATCGGCGACGGATTGACAATTGACGTTGGACAATTTGTTACACATATGGGTTATGAAGTAATTGAATCCAAAGATAATTGGAACTACTCCCGTTCTATATTGTTTGGTTGGGCTATTCCCTTTTATCACACGGGGGCTCGTTTAAGTTATCCCGTATTAAGTAATCTTACTGCAACCGTAAGTATCTTAAACGGATGGAATACGGTTACAGACAACAATACATCCAAAACATTAGGTTTGATGGTAAATTATGCGGTTTTCTCTTCTACAAGTATTACCCTCTGCGGGATTAGCGGTGTTGAACAAGCTGAACCGTCAATCTCAGGAAAAAGAAACGTGCTTAATCTTATCGTGACCCAATCTGTTTCGGATAATCTTTCGCTTGCTGTTGATGCAGATTATGGTGAGGAACGTATGCCGGCAGGATTGGCTACATGGAAAGGCGGAGCTGTTTATGGAAAATATGTTCTTAATCAAAAATCAGCCGTTGCTCTGCGATACGAAATATATAATGATGGTAGTAATTTTTCACCTCTCAGTACCGGTGCCTCAAAGTTATCCGAAATAACAGCCACCTATGAGTATAAGCCGTACGACAATTTAATTGTACGAGGTGAAGCAAGAAACGATATGTCGGATAAGGTGTTCTTTGATGGTAAGTCAACCCCCGGCACAGAAAAATCACAATTGACTCTGACTCTAGGTGCAATAGTTTTATTTTAACAACAACTATTTATATCCATAATTAATAAGGAACGACATATGAAACTGTTTTCAAAAAAGAAATTGCTGCTGATGTTTACCGGGCTTGCGATGATGTTCATTCTTGCATCGGTACGTTCATTTGCGGGAGATTTAGACCCATCGGGAACAAAAACCGGAACGATCAATGATGTTCCGGCAGCTAAACCGGGAGAACCAACCCTCGCTGAAGTCGCAGACGCAGTCGGTCATTCTCGAATCGCACTAAATTTTGTGTGGACCCTTATCGCCGGTTTTTTGGTAATGTTCATGCAGGCTGGATTTGCGATGGTTGAAACCGGATTCACCCGCGCAAAGAACGTGGCTCATACGATGGGAATGAATTTTCTCGTGTATGCTGTTGGTATGCTCGGATTTTGGGTCTGCGGTTTTGCAATTATGTTTGGCGGTGTTGGCGCGCTCGGTGTATTGGGTGGAACACCCGGTTTAGGCGGAGAATTCACCGTTCAATTAATGGGAAAAACATTTGGGTTGTTTGGAACCAATGGATTTTTTCTTAATAATACCGTTTATGATGTGGGTGTTTTTGCTCTCTTCCTGTTTCAAATGGTGTTCATGGATACAACTGCAACTATTCCGACTGGTTCAATGGCAGAACGTTGGAAATTTAGTTCATTCATGGCCTTTGCATTTTTTATTTCAATGGTCGTTTATCCTCTTTATGGTAACTGGGTTTGGGGCGGCGGTTGGTTGGCAATGCTCGGTCAAAATTTTGGTCTTGGGCATGGTCATGTTGATTTTGCAGGATCATCCGTTGTTCATTTGGTCGGCGGTATAAGCGCTCTTGCCGGCGCAATTGTCCTTGGTCCCCGAATTGGAAAATACAACAAAGATGGTACTGCAAATGCAATTCCGGGTCATAATCTTCCAATGGCAATAATTGGAACATTTATTCTTGCGTTTGGCTGGTTCGGTTTTAACGCTGGTTCTTCTTTGGCGGGAAATGATCTTCGTATCGCAGTTGCTGCAGTCAACACAATGTTAGCTTCTGCAGCCGGAGCACTTTCTGCAACTGTCTATATGTGGGTTCGATATAAAAAACCAGACCCAAGTATGATGGCAAACGGAATGTTGGCAGGACTTGTTGCAATCACCGCGCCTTGCGCATTTGTTACTGCTCCAATTGCAGTACTGATCGGTGCAATTTCTGGAGTGTTGGTTATTGTTGCAGTATTTTTTATCGATCAAAAACTTCGAATCGATGATCCAGTTGGAGCTGTGGCCGTTCATGGTGTCAACGGATTCTGGGGCATTATCGCTTTAGGTCTATTTGCCGATGGAACATACGGTGACGGTTGGAATGGCGTATCAGGAACAGTTCGAGGATTATTTTATGGAGACTCCAGTCAGTTCTTTGCGCAATTGATCGGCGGAGTAGTCTGTATTGCTTTCGTCTTTCCGGTAATGTACGGCTTCTTTAAATTAACAGACAAAATTATCGGAAACAGAGTTTCCGCTAAAGATGAAGTTGATGGATTGGATATACCTGAAATGGGAATTAAAGGATACGAAAATGCATAACTGTTCCAATCAACCATATAACTGTTTGCGATGATTTTTTCCAAATACTACATAGGAATTTGTCTGCGAATGAGTTTTTATTATTGAGTAAGGAATGTTTATATTAACAATAGAATAGTGAAATTATTATTTAATCATTTTTAACACGAGGCAATATGAAGAAAATTGAAGCAATCATTCGTCCGCATAAACTGGATGAGGTGCGCGAAGCACTTCAGGAGGCTGGTTTTAGAGGATTGACCGTCACTGAAGTAAAAGGATATGGGAGACAAATGGGACACAGCGAGATCTACCGCGGATCAGAATATACGATCAATTTTTTACCGAAAACAAAGATCGACATCATCTGCGCTGACAGTAATCTGGACAAAGCGGTCGATATTATTTTGAAACATGCAAAGACCGGTGAAGTTGGCGACGGAAAGATCTTTGTTTCATCCATCGAAGAGGTCATCCGCGTCCGCACCGAAGAAACCGGTGATGATGCAGTGTAAGGCTGTCCTGTTGCGGCGGCAGATTCGATACTGCCGCCGTCACACAACAAAAATATCACTTGCGTCTAAATTCTAAACACTCTATTTTTGCTTTGCCTGCCCGACTAATAAACTTTTGAAGGCAGGCGGGCAATTAACAGTAACACCGTTGATGCACTTGAAATGCCCTCGTATTCAAATTGCGGGGTTGTTATGCGCTCCTGATGGTCAGAAAAATTCACCTGAACAACAGAGGATCGGCAAACACAAAATTTCGATCATCACGATTGAAATGCAATAAAGTGGCACCAATGCCGGTGGTACACTCACTAACGTATCGGTGGGGTTTTTCGGAACAACATATAGGAGCATCCTATGGAAACAGGAACCGTGAAATGGTTCAACAACGCTAAGGGATACGGCTTCATCTCCCGTGAAAACGGCGAAGATGTATTCGTACATTATAAAACAGTTGTTGGAGACGGTTACAAAACGCTGAATCAAGGCGATAAGGTCAATTTCGAAGTTGAAAAAGGACC
>JANXZD010000262.1 GCA_025355705.1 Bacteroidota bacterium
TTCTATTTATTGAAAACAATGAGGACAGCATCGCGCTGTTTAACAGCGAAATGCGGAAATCAGGCATTGACCATACTCTGCGCCATATTGCATCATTCGACCTGATCCCTGAGGCATTGGAAGAATTTTCTCCTGAAGTCATCGTTTTTAATTACAATATAGTAGAGATAAAACCATCGGATACGATCACGATTTTAAAGAACATGATCGCAACGACACCTCTCATCATTTATTCCGACGTGCTGAATGAGGAGATGGTTGTAGAATGCATGCGTTCCGGTGCATCGGATTATGTCTTCAAACAGCATTCTGCTCGTCTTGGTTCTGCCATTGAAAACGCAATTGATAAACGGCGTGTGCAAGAAGAGTTACGGTTAAGTAAAGAACGGTTCAACACACTTGCTAAAGTCTCCACCGTGGGAATTTTCCTTGCGTCTGCTGATGGATTTTATCTGTATGTCAATGAGCGATGGACGGATATTACCGGACTCGGCTACGATGAAGCATTTGGTGATGGGTTTTTGAAATCAGTCCATCCGCACGATAAAAAACGCATTCGTACAGAATGGCATCGATGTGTACGCGAACAAAGTGCTTTTCAATCAGAGTACAGAATATATAGAGAGAGCGATAAGAAAGAATTGTGGGTGTTTGGTCAGGCACTGCCGGAATCGAATGCCGACGGTTCACTTGGAGGTTTTGTCGGGACGATCACAGATATTACCGATCGAATGAATTCCGAAATTGAGATCGACAGTTCGCGGAAACAATTACGCGCACTAACCGTTCGATTACAGAATATCCGAGAAGAAGAACGTACGCATATAGCACGCGAAATTCATGATGACTTCGGCCAGGCATTGACCGGATTGAAGATGGATCTTGTTTGGTTGAATAATAAATTATCGAATACCGATGAAGCGATACAGAAACGACTGAAGTCGATGATGTTGCTTGCTGATTCCACAATTCATAAAGTACGTAAACTCGCTACCGACCTGCGCCCCGGAATTTTGGATGATATCGGTCTTGCTGCAGCGATCGAATGGCAGGGAAAAGATTTTGGCGAACGGACAGGAATTAATTTTTCATTCCATCTCGACGAAGAACTCCAAATCGATGAAAAACGATCCACCGCATTCTTTAGAATTTTTCAGGAATCATTGACGAATGTCATTCGTCATGCCAATGCAAAAAATGTTTCCATCTCGCTTCGCAAAGAAACCAACAACGTTCTTTTGATGATTGTTGACGACGGCAGAGGCATTGCTCAAAATGAAATTGCTAACCCGCGGTCTGTAGGGTTGTTGGGAATGAAAGAACGGGCGGCAAGTTTCAACGGTGAGGTACAAGTACTCGGACAGCCCGGTGTTGGCACAACAGTTCGTGTTCGAATGCCGATCTCAGAATCTTCAACGTAAGTTCTGTATGACCGCCGTTCTTATAAAGTGTTCGTCGATTTTTGCGTTTTGTTGTTTTCCAAAACTATGCAAACAGTAGACCATCATAAAAAAATAAATGTTTTCGTTGTCGATGATTCCGAGATCGTTCGAGACAGGATCACATCCATGCTATCGGAAGTTCCTGCGATCAATATCGTCGGGTACGCCGATAATCCTCTCTCTGCAACGGAACTGATCGTCAAGACAAATCCTGATGTCGTGATCCTCGATATTTTTCTCACCGGCGGAAGCGGAATACATGTTCTGAAGAATATCCGCGGAAAAAAAATCATGGCAAAAGTTATTATGCTGACGAACTATGCACAGGAAGAATACCGAAAAAAATGTTTTGAAGAAGGAGCGGATTTCTTCTTTGATAAATCGATAGAGTTTGACCGCGTTGTTGATGTCATCTCAAAGTTCTCAACGGTGGTGTAGTATATTTTTTAATTTACTGTCTATTTACTAAATAAACGGAGTTATCGTATGGTAGAATCAATCTTCCGGGCTGGTGCATTACTGATGAATCGCCTGAATTATCTTCAAAAATTTGCGATTGTGGCATTGCTGTTGTTGATCCCAAGTTTCAGTTTATTGTATGTTGTTACGACCCAGATCAACAAAAATGTTGAATATTCGCAAAAAGAATTAACGGGTATCAGCTATAACAGCGCGCTTCGTCAGTTTTATGAAAAGGTCCAGAACCATCGTGAGTATTCAATACAATTCTTCTTGATGGATTCCACGGCACAACAATCAATGGTGAAGGCTCAGCAGAACATTGAAGATGCTGTGTTAAGTGTCGATTCCGCTGATACGAA
>JANXZD010000291.1 GCA_025355705.1 Bacteroidota bacterium
ATTAATATCATTGCGAAAGACATTCTCTTTTTTTGCCTGGTGAATCATTGCAGCCACTTTACTCAAAATATGTTCCCGACGAAATGCTTCCGCTTCTTTCCATATTGAGGGTGCAAATCGCTGCATATCGTTTTGAAACGATTTACTGAACCGGCTGACCATCTTTCCAATGAACATCATCACTTCCGCAAGACGATGAACAAATGGTTTATCCTGAGCAGTAATCCGTTCAACCTCTATCTGTCCAGAACGCAATGTCATGCTAACTATTGTTCTAACAAGGTCTTCTTTGCTCGGAAAGAATTTATACATCGTTTTTTTACTGATCCCAAGTTCTCCCGAAAGTTCATCAAGAGTGACTTTATTAAAACCCATTCGAAAAAAACGATCTTGAGCCAAATCTAAAATTCTTTTTTTGGGCTCATTTTCAGTTAAAACTTCCATTGTAGCTCCAGACTATTCAATTTATTGTATCCTTTGTTAAGAAATAGAAACTTTTATATTCTTTTTGGTTTCCATTTAATTAAAAAATAAGCCAATGTTTACTTGGCTTATTTAAAAGAAACTTTAATCGTTTCTTACGTTTCTAATATACTTAGAATAAAATTCTCACGCAATAGTATTTTAAAACTTAATAGCTTTCTTTTTTTAGAGGAAATTTAGATGATTTAACATCGGCAATGTAGGATTGAAATGCGGTTCTCATAGATTCTGAAAGATTTGCATACTTACGCACAAACCGTGGACGAAATTGTTCATTCATTCCAAGCATATCGTTCGTAACTAGAACCTGACCATCACAAAAAGCACCGGCGCCAATACCTATAGTTGAACATCCAACCGATTTTGTAACCTTAGCGGCCAGCGAATCCGGAATTTTTTCGAGAACAATTCCAAAAACTCCTGCTTTGTCCAGAGCAATAGCATCATTCACAAGCTGCTTTGCCTCAGCAGATTCTTTCGCACGAACTTCATAGGTTCCAAATTTATAAATTGATTGCGGAGTGAGCCCTAGATGTCCCATCACTGGAATTCCAATATCAACCAGTTGCTCAATAAGAGGAATCATTCGTTTACCTCCCTCCATCTTGACTGCTTCTGCACCTGATTCTTTAAGTATGCGTCCACAGTTTTTCACTGCTTCTTTCACATCAACTTGATACGACATAAACGGCATATCAGCAAGCAGCATCGCTCGTTTAACGGCACGTCGCACTACTTTTGTGTGATAGATCATCTCATCGAGCGTTACAGGAATTGTAGTTTCGAGTCCTTGAAAAACATTTGCAACTGAATCACCGATAAGAATAATGTCAATTCCTGCTTCATCAAGAAGACGCGCAGTCGTATAATCGTAGGCAGTCAACATTGCAATCTTCTCGCCTTTTTGTTTCATGGCAAGAACAGTCTTTGTGGTAATTCGTTTGTAATCCGATGTTTGCGTACTCATAAGACTGCCTCAATATTATTGTGGAAACGAATGTTCATCGTTTCTTCAAATCCTGAACGAATAACTTCTGCCGTTTCACTAAATGTAACGGTCCTTTGTACTGCCGTAGAAAGATCGATAGTTTTTTTCTCAATGTCTTCCAGAATTTTACCTTTGATGTCTTTATTTTCAAGATTCAATACCTCTGCAAGAAACTTGTGTTCCGTTCCAAGAAGAATTGAACCGTGTTGAAGTACAACATCAGAAAGACCATCGGATGAATACCGTCGCTGCGCACTCCCAACCAACTTCCTTCCGTCGATTTGAACTTCATATCGAGCTGAGGCCGAAAAACAAGGAATGGATTCTTGTTTTTTATATAAGGTTTGAAAATTTGGCTGGGAAGTTTCATACGAAACTTCGGGACAAATTCTCTGCAACCCTCTGACAAGTGATCTGCTGATCTCAGCATATACTTCTGTTACACTTTTTGCATCGGCAAACATCACAACAGAATATGTGATTTCGTTTGCATGAAGTATCGCTCTGCCACCGGTGGGACGGCGAACAATATCAAATCCGAATTCTGAACATTTGTGTTGGTCAATATCAAGCTCAGATTGATTGTAACCGAGGGAAATTGCCCATGGTTTCCATCCGTACACTCGCAGCGTCTGTAATATTTCCCGGCGCTGTAATTTTTCAGCGAGTCCGATATCGTACTCCATATTGAAATTACCGGAATGAAGACCGGTGTTGATGAATTGCCATTCCATCATTTATTCACCGGACGATCGTCGAGCAGTGATAATTCCACGTTTCGCATTTGAAATAAAATCTAACACGTGTTGAACTTCAGGAGTGATCTTCATTGTTGATTTTATTTTTTCAACTCCTTGAGTGACATTTAAGTTGGAAAGATACAGAACTCGGTAAGCATCATTTAATGAGTCAATTGCTTCTTGAGTGAAACCTCGGCGTTTAAGTCCGATAATATTCAATCGTTCAAAACTTACAGGCCAGCCCCCTGCCATAATATATGGCGGGATATCTTTGGGAATGCGGAAATGTCCCCCAATCATTGTATATGCACCAATCGTTACAAATTGATGGATGGCAGTGAGACCTCCGATGATCGCAAAGTCATGAATTGTAACATGTCCTGCCATTTGCACTGAATTTGCAATGATCACATTATTACCGATAATACAATCATGGGCAACGTGCGTGTATGCCATCAACAGACAATTACTCCCGACAACAGATTTCTTGTGCTGCTTCTCTGTGCCGCGATTGAGTGTGCAAAATTCTCTGATCGTTGAATTATCACCAAGTTCAAATGTTGTGGGTTCATTTTTGTAGGAAAGATCTTGCGGCGCAGTGGAAACAACTGCGCCATTATGAATCTTACAGTTCTTACCTATACGAGCACCATTTGCGATCAATGTATGAGGTCCGATGTATGTTCCTTCATCAATAGTGACATCATCTTCAATGATTGCGTACGGTTCAACAATGACACTGTCCGCTAGTTGTGCTTTAGCACTTACAATTGCGGTAGAATGAATTTGAGTAGGCATAATTTTTCACATGGTAAAATAATATTGGATTATGATATTTTCGGTTTATCCACGATCGTTGCCATCATTTCTGCTTCACAAACAAGTTGACCGTCAACATATGCTTCACCACGCATTGTGCAAACTTTACTTCTACGATTGACCATGGTCAATTCATACACCAATTGGTCACCCGGAACAACTTGACGCCTAAACTTAGCGTTATTGATCCCCATGAATAACACTAATTTATCACTACGATCAGAACCATCAAGAAGAAGAATTCCGCCAGTCTGAGCCATTCCTTCGATGATCAATACACCTGGCATTACCGGCGCACCCGGAAAATGCCCTTGAAAGAATTGTTCGTTCATTGAAATACTTTTAATGCCGACACATCGTTCATTCAGTTTGAACTCAACAATTTTATCGACCAAGAGGAATGGATAGCGATGCGGAAGAATTCGTTGAAGTGCATTGATATCGAACACTACACCTTGTTTCTTCTCATGCTGATATTTCTTTACAATCTTTTTTTGCTGATATAACTTACGAATGACTTTAGCAAACTCCACGTTTGCTGCATGACCGGGACGAGCGGCAAGAATGTGGCCTTTAATAGGAACACCAATCAATGCTAGATCACCCAACATATCAAGCAGTTTATGCCTAGCCGGTTCATTCTTAAATCGAAGAGCTTTATTATTGATTGGTTGTCCATGTCCGCCAAGAAATATTGATTCTTTGATTCCCAGTTTGTCGGCGATCCTTTTCAATTCATCATCCGGAAGATCTTTATCTGCGATAACGATCGCGTTATCCAACGAACCACCTTTGATCAATCCGGCTTCTCGTAACTGTTCAACCTCATGAAGAAAACAGAATGTTCTGCACATGGAAAATTCCGGAACAAATTCTTTTTCCAAATCAAAAATACCTGTATGCTGGCTTCCCAACGCAGGATTGTTATAATCGACCATCACTGTCATACGAAAATCGTCCGTTGGCAAAGCAACAATATGCACTCCCCGTTTTTCATCCTTGTATTCAATCGCTTGATCAATCACAAGATAGTCTTTCGGTGCATCTTGCATTTCAAAACCGGCTTCGTGTAATACGTCAACATACGGCTTGGCACTGCCATCCCCAATGGGTGGTTCTATCCCGTCAATATCAATAATGATATTATCTATCAGAAGACCGACAACAGCAGCCAGAACATGTTCGGTGGTATACACCCGAACATCACCAATTCCAAGTGTTGTTCCACGCGCAACTTCAACAACGTGATCAACATCTGCAGGAATTTCGGGTGAACCGCCAATATCAACACGGCGAAATCGTATACCGTAATTTTCAGGAGCCGGACGAAACGTCATTGTGCATTGTGTACCGGTATGTAAACCAACTCCAGACAATGAAACCGGTTTCTTTATTGTGCGTTGTTGAACGAGCATTACACCTCCTACAAATATTTCCACTGATGAAAGAATGAACCAATACTTCTGGGGACATTCATCTTCATCACTTTTTTAATTTTTTAATTTCTTCTTCGAGTTCGTTTATCTTGGATTGCATTTCACGGATGGTCACAAGCAGTTCCGGCAGCAGGCGCGAGGCTGCTTCAATTTTTCTCCACTTGCCAACCTCTTTCGCAGGATAACCGGAATAGGTTTGACCGGCATCATCGAGCGCTCGCGTAACAATTGAACCACCGCCAATTTTAACTTCATCTGCGGTAAAAACATGGCCAGTCACTGCAACAGCGCCGCCGATCATATTTCTATTGCCGATCTTTGTACTGCCGGCAATTCCAGAGGCACCAGCAATCACTGTATCTTCACCAATAACAACGTTATGCGCTATCTGAACTAGATTATCTAATTTTGTTCCACGTTTGATCCTTGTTTCACCAAGTGTCGCTCGGTCAATACAGGTATTCGCTTGTATCTCAACATCATCTTCTATGACGACAATTCCTAATTGGGGTATTTTTTGATATGAACCGTCCTTCTTCGGAGCAAATCCAAACCCGTCCCCACCAATCACAGTCCCCGGCTGTACAATTACCCTATTACCAATGATACATTCTTCTCTAATCGTAACGTGCGGGTAGAACAAACAATCGTTACCGATCTTCACATCGCGGCTAATAACAACATGAGGATGGATTATAACATTATCACCCATAACGACATTTTCACCAATGACAGTATACATTCCAATTGAACAATTCTTTCCTACTTTTGCCGAAGAATGCACTGCAACAGTTGTATCGACACCTTTGGGGACATCAATTTTCTTTGGGGCAAATTTTTCAATTGCAATAACGAAGGAAGAATACGGATCGTCTAGTCTAATGAGTGCGGGCGGTAGTGTAGAGAACTTCGTCGGATCAAAATTTCTCCCGACAAGGACACATGATGCATTCGTTGTCTCAGCGAATTTCTCATATTTAGGGTTTGCAATGAACGCTAACATTCCGGCTTTTGCTTCTTCGACCTTCGCCACACCGGAAATAATTTGCATTCCATTACCGATAACTTCACCATCCAAAATTTTCGCTATGTCATTGACTGTTATCATACAAATAAAAACGAGGTCAAAAGACCTCGCTTATTTATTTTTGAAGAAGTTTTTGGACTATTTTTTGAGTTAGATCATGTTTGTTATTTGCATACAGCAATAATGTTGAGCTGCTTCTGTCAACAACATAATCATACCCTTCTTCATCGGCAACATCCTTTACTGCTTTGAATATCTTTTCCTGAATTGGTTTCATCAATTCATTCTGTTTGGTAAATAATTCCCCATTCGTACCAAATTTTTGATTTCGAAAATCGACGATCTTCTTATCAAGATCCTGTAGTTCTTTTTCAACTTCCGCTCTCCGCTTGTCCGACATGATCAACTTACGTTTGTCATAGTCTTCCACCTTTTTCTGCATATCATTCGCCATTTGATTCAGATCTGCCTGCCATTGCTGAGATAGAGCATCAATCTGCTTTTGCGCATCCTGTGCTTCGGAAAGCTGCTCCATCACGGTTGCAGAATTGATATATGCAATCTTTGTTTGAGCATGTAATAACGAAAGAACGCTGAACAATCCAACGAACAGCAATATTTTTTTCATGGAATACCTCAAAGAAATCATACTGAAAATGACCTACTGCTTATTTTCCACCGCGCTTAAGGAAGATCAAAACATCCGGTGTATAATCATAAGAAGGATCTGCATATAATACCGGAACTTCTGTTGCTCTGTCAAAAACGAATGAAAGTTTTTTTTCTTTTGCAACTTT
>JANXZD010000307.1 GCA_025355705.1 Bacteroidota bacterium
TGATCAGATGACCAATTGGTTTTCCGTTACGGTAAGTGATTGCACGGAGGGTGATCGGTCCATCAGGAAGTTCAACAGGGTCTGTATATTGGAGTGACCGGTTATCGGGCATTGTATCGTCGATCGTATAATATATTTTCAGATCCGATAATTCTTTATCCATGATCACGATCAGTGTATCATTTTTTAACGACGTTTTTATTATTGCATCGTACACTGCGCGGCTGTAATTGATATCAGCTGCATCTGCGCGTTCGAAATGCGTTTCCATCCTCTGCGAAAAATTCTTCCAATCCTTTTTTCCTTTCGGCGACCAATAGACCTCTGCTAGTGCCCACGCACGGGGATAGATCATGTATTGTGCGGCACGCAGATTGGGAATCTGTTCAGTCCAGAGATTTCCCTGTCCGCCTAAAATATATTTTGCGTCAACACCATCGGGGACCGGTTCAAAACTGTAACTCTTTTTCACACGCAGGCTTGCATACATCGGCGGATCGACCGTTTGGTCTCCCTGATTGTAATCCAGATATGCAAAGGTTGTCGGTGTCATCACAACATCATGTCCCAATTGTGCTGCTTCTATTCCTCCTTTAACTCCGCGCCAGCTCATTACTGTTGCTTCGGGTGAGATGCCGCCTTCTAAGATCTCATCCCATCCAAGAAGTTTTTTCCCTTTTGTTTTAAGTATTTTTTCCATCCGATTCATAAAATATCCCTGTAGATCTTCCACATGCCGGATGTTCAATTTCTTCATCAATGCTTTGCATCCCGCATCCTGCACCCAATATCCTTTGTAGCATTCGTCTCCGCCAACATGAATGTACGGGCTTGGAAATAACGCTGCGACCTCCGTGAATACTTTTTCCAAAAAATCGTACACTTTTTCATCGGAAGGATTGAGCGTGTTTTCGATGAACATTTTGAATGTTCCGTTCCCATACCATTCGGCAAAGTGAGTTCCGGGATTCACGGTTGTGCTCGCATCTTTTCTGGTGCTCAATTCGGGATATGCTGCAATTGCCGCCATACTGTGTCCCGGAAGATCGATCTCCGGAACGATTGTAACGTTGTGCTGCTGTGCAAATTTTATTATTTCTTTGATATCGTCCTGTGTATAATATCCTCCAACGGTTGCAGCTTCGCCGAGCAGCGGTTCTGCGCGGGAACCGAATGCACCTGCGCGTTCTACACGCCACGCTCCTACTTCGGTCAATTTTGGAAATGCTTTGATCTCGATGCGCCAGCCGTGATCATCCGTTAAATGCCAGTGGAAAACATTGTATTTGTATCGTGCGATCTGTTCGATGTAGGTTTTGACATCCTCTTTTGAAAAAAAATGCCGGCTGACATCGAGCATCATTCCGCGCCATCCAAACCGCGGGTAATCGATTATTTTTACCGCAGGAATTGTCCATTCGTTTTTTGAAACAACGGAACCTTCAATTTCTTTCGGAAGCAGCTGGAGAAGGGTCTGCATTCCGTACAATAATCCAGCATTGGTGTTTGCGGAGATGATAACGCCAACCGGTGTTGCTTCAAGGATGTATCCTTCTTTCCCAATCTGTTGATTCTGTTTCTCCAGCAGCGTGAATTGAATCGAACCGTTCGCTCCTTTTTCTGCCGAGAAGGAGAATCCTGCGGGGATATTTATTTTTTGAACGAACATTTCCGCAATTGTTCGCGATTCATTTTTATTATAACTGATCGTCGTTGAGGGTGTTATGGTAAACGATCCGCTCAATTGCTGCACTTCCACAGGCTGCGGAATGAGTTGCAGTGAATTGTTCTGTGCAGGGGCAACAGAAAGCGTCAAAATCAGAATAAGAATTGCAGAATAGATTTTTGGTGAAGTGGTTTTCATAGTTTCTAAAGAAAATGAAAAATAAATTAACCGTCATTCCCGCATGTTTCTGGCGGGAATCCATTCTATGGATGCCCGATAAGAGCATTCGGGCATGACAGATTTCAGTGTTGGTGAATAGTCCAGTTTATTTTTTATAAATACCTGCTTTATCATTATAAAATTTCTGGAGCACATAAAATGCTTTTTTCTTTTTTCCGTCATCCGATATCAAACCTTTTCGATTCCATCCATCCTGGATATTCGGAAGCGCTCGTCTCGGCGAACGAAAATCGACCAATATCCACGGCGAAATACCGCGTAATTGCGGGATCGCACCGAGCATTTCCAGCGTTTCCTTGTACAGATATTCCTGATATTCTTCCGAGAATCGTGTCAATGTATCAGCATGAAATCCGTACTTTGCATCTGCGCCAAATTCCGAAACGATGACCGGTTTGTTCTGATCGATCTGCCACCGAATCTCTTTACACTTACCCGGCAGACCATCATACCATCCGATATATTCATTGAAGCTGAGAATGTCCGCAATGTTTGCAAACGGATCGTTAATGATCTTAACATTCGGATTTCCGGGTAGGCTGCTCTGTTCCAGTGCCGCACTGATCAATCGCGTCGGGTCGATCGAACGCGTTTGTGAAGCCAGTTTACCAAGAAAAATATTTCGCAGTTCGCTTGTGGGAGTTTCGTTTGCCATAGACCAGATGATGACGGACGCTCTGTTCTTATCCCGGTTGATTATTGCAGTCAATTGATTCTCAGCGTTGCGATATGTCTCTTCGTTCTCCCACGAAATTGTCCAATACACCGGAATCTCTTCCCACACCAATATTCCCATTTTATCTGCGAGCCGTGCCATGTGTTCGTTGTGCGGATAATGCGCAAGACGGACGTAATTGCATCCCAATTCTTTTGCCCATGTCAATAATTGTTGTGCATCTTCCAATGAATGTGCTCTTCCATGCCGTGTTGGACTTTCTTCATGAATGGAAATGCCACGTAAAAATATTTCGTTGTCGTTCAAAAGAATATTTTGTCCTTTGGTTTTTATCCGACAACTGAACATTGATTTCGGATGTGTTGTTTGCATAAACACCGATTATGCCTTCGCTCGACGCTCCGACTCCGGTAATTATTCTTTTCA
>JANXZD010000395.1 GCA_025355705.1 Bacteroidota bacterium
GTCGGACCATTCCACACAAACACGCGCGCTGGATTACAGATGGCACGCAATCTACTTCGCAAGTGCGGCAATGCCAATAAACAGATCTTTATGATCACCGATGGTAAACCTTCGGCAATGTTCGATGAATCGGGACGATTATACAAAAATTCATTCGGACTTGACCCCAAGATCGTCAACAAAACATTGGACGAAGCAGTACAATGCCGCCGTGAAAAGATCACCATCAGCACATTTATGATCGCTCAAGACCCATACCTCGTCAACTTTGTAGAGGAATTGACGAAAGCAAACAAAGGGCGTGCATATTATTCCTCGTTAAATAATCTCGGACAATTCTTGTTCGTGGATTATATCCGCAACCGGCGGAAAAAATTCTAGCTCGTTGAAAAATATTATGACTTTGCTCACGCAATCCTCCCAGAATATTGCAAATTACATCCGATAGTTATACATTACCGAAGAATAAAAACGATACCTATTTTATCATTGGAGGATTTCAATGAAACGCTTACCGCTGTTTCTGCTTTCATTCATCATTCTTGCATTCCAATTCTCAGAGGCACTGCCAAAGTTTGCAACGCGTCAAGGAGCAAAATGCCAATCATGCCATATCAATCCAACCGGTAAAGGCATGCGAAGTACATTCGGCTCAACATATGGACGAGAGGAACTTCCGATGCCTTCGTATAAGGAAGCAACGGACATTGAGGAATATTCTCCTACTCTGAATGATTTTTTTACCATCGGAATGGATTACCGCACTCTGTTCTTTTATGAGCCAAAAAAGAATGAAGCAAGTTTTTTTCAGATGCAGGGGGATCTTTATTTTGATCTTCGCTTGAACAAAAAATTCCGTATTTATTTTGATAAAGGATTATACAGCGGCTTTGAAGTTTTTGGTCTCGCCAAAGTTCTCCCGCTTGATGGATATATTAAAGTCGGAAAATTCATACCAGCATACGGATTAAAAATTGATGATCACAATGCGTTTATCCGTGGCGGTCAATATGGCGGCGGTGAATTTCAAAGCGTTTTCCCAATTGGATATCCTAATGGTCTACAATTTGGCGAACGAGCAGAAGACACCGGTGTAGAGCTCGGTTTTACCCCAAATATTTTTACGTTTACTGTCGGAGTATTTAACGGAACACCGGGGGGTGGTATAAGCGGAGTTAGCGGAGAAAAAACAAAGGCATTTGTTGTTCGCGGCGATGTGAATATACAAACTGATATCGCAAATGCAATCATTGGCGGATCATTCTACAATCATCCAAACATTGCTGTTCCGGGAAAAACTCAATTCTACGGTGGTTTCGGAATTATTTCTCTTGCCAATAATCTAACATTGACCGGAGAAGTGGATTATGTCACGACATTTAATACAATACTACAGAAAGAAGTTACTGGTGTAATGAGTTTTACAGAACTTTCATATATCGTATTCCAAGGAGTTGACCTAAAAGTAGCTTTCGAGAACTACGATCCTGATTCAAAACTTGCCAACGGTTCATTTTCAACAATCACGGTGGGCGCCGAACTATTTCCACTTACCGGAGTTGAAGTTCGTCCATTATATAGATTCAACAAAGAAAAACCAAAAGAGATCTCGAACGACGAATTTCAAATGTTATTCCATTTTTATTTATAGGAGTCTACAAGAATGAAGGGAATATTTCTTTTTTTGATAACATCTTCTTTATTGCTGTTCGTTTCAGCATGCGAAGATCAAGGAAACCCTGTGACGCCGCTTGTCGTTCCTTCGAATGCACCAATAATCGTCACAGTGGCACCAGATTCCGGTTCTATTGGCGATACAATCACGATCAAAGGAACGAAGTTCGGCACAACCCAAGGTTCAAGTTCGATTTCATTCGGTTCAATTGCAGCTACACCTATTGGTCCCTGGAGCGATACATTGGTAAAAACAGTCGTCCCGGTAAATACAGTTACATCCATTGTTACTGTTACCGTAAATGGAAACAAAAGTAATGGAAAATCATTCAAAGTTCTTGGAACTGTGTCCGCAGTAAGTTTTGCTAACGATGTTCTTCCATTATTTACTGGAACTACATATGGGTGCACAGGATGTCATGGGGGACAAAATAATTTGTCTCTTGATTCATACTCACAAGTAATGGCTGGAAATAGCAATCATGGTCCCGTTATCATTGCCGGAAACGCTTCGGGAAGTGTTCTTGTGAAAAAATTACGAACCGCCACCCTTCCATTCGGCGCACGTATGCCATTCGGAGGAAGCCAAGTAAGCGATATAGACTTACAAAAGATCGTTGATTGGATAAATCAAGGTGCGCTCAATAATTAACCCGAAAGGATCACTGCTAACGATGAGAAATTTTGTAATAATTTGTTTGTTATTATCTTCCTTTGCTGTTGCTCAAGGAAAAAAAACAAAAGTATCTTTTAAAAAAGAGATCATGCCGGTTCTCGTTAAAAAATGTATGGGATGCCATAATACTGAGGACGAAGGTCCAAGCGGACTGTATTTGGATGATTACAAGGAATTGATGAAGGGCGACAGCAAACATGGTCCGGTTATCAAATCGGGATCCGGGGAAGAAAGTTTATTGATCATGAAATTGAGGGGAACGGCGAAGTTTGGCAAACAAATGCCAAGGGGAAAAACTCCGCTTGAAGATGAAACGATCGCAATAATCTCCACCTGGATCGATCAAGGCGCAAAGAATAATTAATCATAGGAATTTTTTGATGAAACCCCTACTCCTCTGTGCTTTATTGATATCGTTGTTTGCAAATACTTTTGCTCAAAACAAAAGTGAAGTTTCCTATTCAAAAGATCTTTACCCTATCATCAAATCGAAATGCATGAAATGTCACGAAAAGGATGATGAGAATCCGAATAGCTTTGCAATGGATAATTATGCTTTTCTCCGGTCAAGCGGAAAGACAAAAGATATGATCATTCCCGGCGACGGCGCTAATAGTTATCTTGTGATCAAACTTTTACCCAAGCCGCCAAAAGGTGCACAGATGCCGATCTTCGCAAAAAAGAAATTACCCGATGATGAAGTAGATCTGTTCAAACGATGGATCGACCAGGGAGCAAAAGAAAATTAACAAAACACTATCCATCATAACAAAAAAGTCCGCAATAGCGGACTTTTTTGTTGCGCATTTATTCGGGTCGTAAAATATTTATTTCACAATTCCCAACTGCTTATATTTCTCTTGATATTTTTTATACAGTTCCGTATGACGACTCCTTAGATCGATCTTTTTTCCCTGTATAAATTCCAGTTCAACATTCGACATAATTTCCAATGGATCGCCATTCGTGACTATCAGAGTTGCGTCTTTCCCAACATCAAGCGATCCAAGCATCGAATCAATGCCGAGGATTGTTGCGGCATTGATCGTTATTGACCGCAATGCTTCCTCTTTTGGCAGTCCGTATGATGATGCTGTCGCTGCTTGATAGGCTAAATTACGTTCGTTCATCGTCCCACCCCCTCCTCCAGCAATCGCATATTTCACTCCTGCTTGAAATAATTTTAACGGAACAGTGAACGGATTATCATATTCTTCCCATCGTCTGTTTGGAAGATCGTGGATCACTTCAACAATAATACTGACATTATTTGTTTTCAATAATTCGGTGATTTTCCACGCATCACGACCGCCGTAGATGATCAGGTTCACTTGCTGATCTTTTGCAAATTGCACTGCTGATTGGATCTGAGCAATATCATTCGCATAAACGATCAACGATATTTTCTTTTCAAACAATGGTGCGAATGATTCCCAGCGAAGATCGGATTGATGTTTTTCACTATCGGCTTTCTTTGCTTTCAAATACGCTCGTGCATCATCAAATGCATTGGACAATTCTTTCATTGAGTTATCGATCATTTTCTTTTGCTCTTCCTCGGATTGACGGGCAAATGAAGATCGATTGATAGAGAGATTTGGCCAGTTTATATATAATCCGATCGGAGCTTTTAGCGTCATCTCGGCATTCGTCCAACCGTCGAGCATCATCGCTGAAGTTTTACCGCCAATCAAATTTCCGCCAGGAATGACATGAGCAATCGTTACACCATTCGCACGCAGTGTAGGGATCAATTCGCTTTCAGGATTCACCGCAACGTCGGTATGCACATTGGAATTTATACGCCCTGTTTCAGTTATATCGCTCGTCGCACGAACAGCTTCGATCTCATTCAAACCCATATTAGATGCAGCATTGATCAATCCGGGATAAATGTGTTTTCCTGAAACATCGATTGTTTCTGCACCAGATGGAACTTCAACATTTTTTCCAACAGCGATAATCTTTCCTTTGTCAAATACGATCATCCCCCTTTCAATAACAGAACCGCTCACCGTATGGATGGTAGCGCCAATTAATACGATTGGTTTTTCCTGTTTCTTTGCAGGAACCGGGGTGGATGCAATTGACAATGAACAATGGACAATGAACAATATTACTGCAGAAATAATGATTTTGAGATAATTCATTCTGTCTCCTGACTTCTGTATTCTGGATGGTATTCTCATTGTCCCACCTCATTTTCCAGTAATGATATATGATTTTCCTCATGACAAGAATATGTTGAAGAACGTTTTATTATTGATTGTGCACCGGATCCTTTCTTCTTCGACTTCAATGCTTTCTGCACGAGATCTGCTTTCTTCTTTTGCACATCTAATCGCATTTCTGCGTCCTCATTTCGATCAAAATATTTCCGTCCATCGATCCACGTCTGTTCACAGATGGAATATGTTGAGAGCGGAGGTCCGCTCCAAATAACAAAGTCTGCATCCTTACCGACTTCAATGGAACCGACACGATTGTCAATACGAAGCTGTTTTGCAGGATTCAGTGTTACAAATTTTAACGCTTCAATCTCGCTCACACCGCCGTACTTCACTGCTTTTGCTGCTTCCGTATTTAGCCGACGTGCCATTTCATTACTGTCGGAATTATAAGAAACCAGAACGCCGGCATCGTACATTATTTTCCCCGCATACGGTATTGCATCGATCACCTCATATTTATACGCCCACCAATCGCTGAACGCCGATGCACCGACTCCGCGTTTGGCGATCTCATCGGCAACTTTGTATCCTTCAAGAATATGCTGCAATGTTCCGATCTGGAATCCAAAATCATCCGAAACATGAAGAAGCATCATGATCTCATCCTGACGATAGCAATGAGAATGGATAAGTCGCTTCTTATTCAAGATTTCTGCCATCGCATCCAACTCCAGATCACGGCGAGGCGGAATAATGTTGGGACTGGATTTTGAATTGTGCATTGCCTTGTCATACTCACGTGCTGCTGTAAATTCATCGCGAATGATCTGCTCAACACCCATACGCGTCTGCGGATAGCGTGTTGTATATTTATCTCCCCAATTCGATTGTTTTGGATTTTCCCCAAGTGCAAATTTAATTCCCGGAATTGCTCCTTCAAACTTCATCTGTTCCGGAAGCATTCCCCAACGTAATTTGATCACCGAATTCTGTCCGCCAATAGCATTTGCCGAACCGTGCAATTGATTTGCAACTGTTAATCCACCAGCTAATTGCCGGTAGATATTGATATCATCAGCGTTGATCACATCACCAATGCGGACCTCTGCCGTTATCGCCTGCCCGGATTCATTCACTCCTTCAGAAATTGCAGTATGTGAATGCGCATCGATCAATCCGGAGGTTACATGTTTTCCTTTTGCATCAATTACCATTGTGCCGTTTGGTGCTGAAATGCCCTTTCCAATTTTTGAAATTTTTCCTTTACTGATAAAGATATCGGATCCTTCAAGATTACCCTGCGGACCACTCGTCCAAATCGTCGCATTTTTCACAAGGACATCCTGTTGACGCGGAATTTCTTTTCGTCCATATGCCCCGTCAGGAAAAATAAGTTCATTGCTTGAGCATACAGGAATAATTTGCTTTGCAGTATCGGGTTTTTCCTCAAATATTTTATTCAGTTTTGCAATCCACGAACCTGAACTTCCGTCTGGCAATTCCATCAAACCGGCGATCACATTATCATTCACTGCACCTGAAAAGCGAACGATCCCTTTCATACCAAGCGAGTCACCATCAAAAAAAAATTTGAATTGTTTTTGCGACAGAGTTACCGATAGTGCTTTACTATTCTTGACACCTTTGATAATATTAACGGTAGGTGCATCAATATCGCCGGAGATATCAAGCGAACCGGTGTCCTCCTTTGCATTGGAATATTGAAGCATGTAAAACCATTTTCCGCGCACATCTGTTGTTTGTCTTGTCTTTACTTCGTAACGATTCCCATCTACCCACGTTTCACGGATTTTCGTTTTTTCATTAAATAAATTTCCATCCGTAATAATGATATTCGCAATTTTGCCAATTTCAATTGTTCCTAGTTGTTTTTCCATTCCAACCAGCTGCGCAGGAATTGTTGTCAGGGAAGCCAACGCATCATCCTGAGACAATCCACATTCGATCGCTGTTGTTACCATTGATCGAAACTTAGTTATATCTTTTAATTGATTAGCGGTCAATGCAAAATTGACTCCCGCTTTCTTCAATCGTGCAGGATTCTCTGACGCAAAATCCCAGTGCCGCAATTCCTCGTATCCTGCATTGAATGCATCTTCCGGAGTCTCAACATTTGGTGCATCCGGAAAATTCACCGGAAGAATAACAGAGATTTTCAAATCTTTGATCGCATCGATTCGGCGATATTCAAAGCCACTACCGCGTAAGATCCATTTTACGGAAAATTCCTGGGCTATATTTGAAGCACGTAATGCTTTTAACTCATCATTTGTTTCGATCACCAACGATTGTTTTCCCATTACAACATTCTCAAGCGATGCAAGAGTCGCATTCTCTTCAGGTCTCGGCTGGTTTGGATTTTTTGCATAGATCTTCAGAGCATCGGAATACCATTTTGCATCGATCAATGTCTGACGGATCAACGCGATTGTCCCCATTTGAGAGTTCGGATATTCGTCAGAATATGTTTCTCGAACCAAAGTGGAATGTTGAAAGACGTTTGACTGAAGGATCTGTGAGTTCGATTCATTGTTTCCGAGATTGATAAGAGCACTGCTTCCTTTCATAATGCCATTTTGAGGAACAGAAAGGACGGTAGTAAATCCAACCGAGCGATATTTTTCTGCAGCATCCTTATCTTGAAGGAAATTCTCTGCCACGGAATAATTTGCCTTTATATTCCCGTTCCAATAGTTTACACCACGCAACTGTTCCGTTGGACCGATTTGCGTTTTTGGTTTTGGCTGACCATAATCCGTATAAAGATCAATCAACCCTGCATATGCTGTCAATCCTGAGCAATCCCATTCACGTGCATCGGCTGGAATGGAAATATTTGTACCAACGGACTGAATTACACCGTCACGGATAATGATTACTCCTTTTTCGATCCTTTTTCCCGGTGACTGAACGATGGTAATATTTTTCAGCGCATGAACGGAAGGAGTATTTTGTCTGATCCCTTCCACATGCTGAGTGGATTGTGAAAATAAAAACCCGCAGCACATCATCAACAGTAAGAGCTGTTTCTTCATAACGATCCTTTATTGAATGAAAAATTCATTATCCGTTGCAAAGCAAAACGCATATCTGTAACCAAGATATGTTAAATATTTATTGAATGTCTTTATTTGTCGGAATGACAACGATATGAATCGTAACACCTATTGCAATGATCAGTAAAATCCCATGGACCCATAGCACGTGTGTTACGAAGATAGAGTATAGAATACCACACCATAATATCGTAATGGTCGAGATCTTGCCGGACAAGGAGATACCTTTTCCTTCGCGGTAATTCTTTAGGTACTTGCCGAAGAATCTATTTTGATGAAGCCAGTCGTAGAACCTCTTCGAACTGCGGGCATAACACCACGCCGCCATTAAAAAAAATACTGTCGTGGGCAGCAACGGCAAAAATATTCCAAGGATACCGATACCAACCAATACGGTCCCAGCAAACATCAATGTCCACCGAACAATGGGTCGTTGTGATATTTTTATTTCTGAAACGATTTCTTCACTTTGCATAATTTTTTAAATAATAGTTCTCAAAATGTTTCCGATTTATAAATTATAAAACTTCAAATCTTTTCCTGTTCGCAGTTTTGTAATGAATATGATTTGCCCGGTATGATACGAAAAATGTTCCGTAATATGAAGGATAGCTTCAAGTCCGGTGACCGAATTTGCTTGAATATTGTAAAGATTCTGCAAGTTTTCTGCTGGAAATACTTCCAGCACAGAATCCACATCAGAAACCGCTTCATGTAAATGACGAATGAGTTCAGATCTGGGAATATGCGTGCGTTCGGAAAATTCTTTGTTCCTGTTCCTGATAAATTCATTTCCGCCAAGGTGATGAAATACCCATTGTCGGATATTTCCAGATAAATGGAGAACAAGATTTCCGATACTGTTGTTTGTCTCGTGCGCTCTCCACCAAATATCGTCATCAGATAATGTTGAAAGGCAGCTCTCGATCTTCGGCACATATTCTTTCGACAGTTTTGTTCGGCAACATTCGATAAAATAACGATCAGTATCACTTTGCAAAGGAGTAGTCATCATTATCGCTCAAACCAACTTGTTCTGTTGGTAGAAAGGTTCGGAGCAACGATAGGAACACCGTAATTTTTTGCAACCGCAAGCGGCCAAGTAACTGCATTGAATGCATACAGATTCCATCCGTTTTGAGAAACATCAGAAACAACCCATGAAGTATCTGACATTATCGTCTGTATTGAACCATTCTGCCCCACAACCTCTCCGCAGATATTCACTCCGGCAAATCCTTTTTCCTGAAAATTCTGTGATTCAACGGCAATGACATTTGACGAATCATTCAGGAATGGAAGAATGTCGAATATCTTTGCTCGTTCCATTTCAACCAATAATGAAAGAGAACGCCGGGCAGAAACTTCACCGACAATTTTACCGTTCACATATAATTTTGTCCATGTGTCACCAAGCATCTGCACTTTTGCTGATCGGACATTATTCTGCAAGACAATTGTCTTTCTAAAAAATGCTTTTGATTGCTGCAAAGAATCTTTCAGACCAGAATTGGATTTTGGATGGTAGATCCATTGACTTTTTAATTGCGGAGAAATCACGGAATCACCGTGCTGAATCTGTTCTGCTAACTCGTTCCAATATGCTGCCTGACGATCGTATCTCAACAAGAGCCGGTCAATATTCTGCGGTCTGTTTGTTAAGAGCCATACTTTTTCAAATTCGGCCCGTACGGAAGCCAGTTCATCAACGATATTCTTGCAAAACGAAGATACTTGCATAGTAATTTCATTTTTTGTTTTCACAGTATCTTTCAACAATAATTTTATTTTCTCCTGCGCTTCAATTTTGTCGGCGAACCAGAGGTTCAGTTTTGTAACGAACATCAGATACTGTAAATGATCGTTGTTCTTTTTGATCGTTCCCTTCGCTTCGCTTAACAATTGTTGAACGAACGGCATTGATGAACGAATGCTCTGCATCCGCTGGATCAACGGCAGGCGTTTTTCCCACACCATATCGTCACGGTTTGGGAGTATCGGATGACGCCACACCTCGAACCAATGGAACTGATTTGCAGGATTGCTGAGGATCGCATACACCGCACGCATCTCGTTTTCTTCTTTACCGAAGAATGAATGAAAGAATTTGGAATCGAACGATTGTAGATTTACCTGCAACGGATTCCATGCACATTCAGCTGTCCACGCATATCCGTAATAATTCAATTCACGCAGCGCTTCACCGCCAAAATCATTCCAGTTGGAGCATAATAGCCCCTGCGAACCGTTGGTAAATCCGTCGAGATTAAAATATTGGATATTGAGGAATGTATTCAGGTAATTTGGGAATGGTCCCGTGAAGTTCCACACCGCAGGAGAAACGATATACGGAAAACCAGCATTCTTAAAAATTTCCGGACTATAATAATCAAATCTGGTACCATATTGCCAATCGACGAAGATTACATCACGCGAAATCTTTTTGAGAATATCCGGATGATTCAAAATAATGTCGCCGTACATCATTGGTTTTTTTCCGTATTTCTTTACGATCGCAAAGATCCGTTTATAGTGCTCGGCGTGAACCGTTGCGAGATCGCTTTGTGCAACACGTTCTCTATTCACTCCCAATCCAACATCCCACGATTCATCGGCGGCGATATTGAAATACGGTGAACTAAAACAGGAGGTAATCTCCCCGATCATCTCATCAAGGAGTGCATAGACATTTTCATCCGAAATATTTACCGTATGCGCGCCGGGAAATTCAGCAAATTTTGCATACTCCGGATGAATGAGGATATTTTCCCAATGACCAAGCGTTTCAAAGATCGGGATGATCTCAATAAAATATTTCTTTGCATATGCATCAAGTTCTCTGCATTCCGCCGCACTCAACGCTCCACGATTCTTTCCAATTTCAGGATGTTTCTTGAATTGAAAGACATCTTCCAAATACGGCGAATAGACATTCATCTTATAGCGGGAGCAATAGCGAATGATCTTTTTAAAGTTTTCCAGTGTTGAAATTTGCCCCCTGCTGATATCGTCTGTGATACCGCGGATTTTTTGGGAAGGATAATCATGGATCGAAACTCCGGGAACAATCAAATTCCGTTTTTCGGTTCGAAACATTTGAATAAGTGACATCACTCCGTAGAACAATCCTTTGTCAGACTCGGCAATAATAACAACACCTTTTGCATCAACATCCAAAAAGTATCCTTCCAATCTCATTTCGGAAGTCAATGTCCCTTTCCGCTCCTTCAGGAATTTTTTGCTGTATTCCGATGTCGCTTTCCCGATAAAAATGAAATTGGATGTCAACTTCCTCACCGATTTTTCATCAATCACTTTCAACGGTGATTCCTTCTGGAAGGAAATCTCCTCATTCAGCTGCTGAGCGTTGAATTCTTCTATATTACTTTCGGTTCCAATAACAATTTTTGTTGCTGACGTAATTTTGAATTGAAGATTTTTTTCAACGATCGATTGTGGTGTGGGAATAATCTGCGGAATATCGGCAAACAAAAGAGTTGAGAGAAGAAGAATCGAAAAGATGGATTTCATGGTTATCCTTTGTTATTGTCAGACAAAAGATAACCCATATGTTCCTGCATTTCAACAAAAAAGAAATGATATCATGCTGTTGAAATGGGATTGACGCATACTACATCCTATGATTCAATTTTCTTGGTAAATACTTTGCCATATAGTGACTTCATACAATCAGGGCATATTCCATGAGAAAATTTCGCCTCACTATGTTTTGTAATATACAGTTCTATCTGCTCCCAAGCTCCATTATCATCCCTGATCTTTTTGCAATTAGCACAGATCGGCAGTAATCCGCTGAGCAGTTGTATCTCACTCACTTTAAGGTTTAATTCTTCATTCAACAATTTTAATTCTTCATTTTTTTGTTCGACCATCATCTTGTTCTTTTGAATCTGACGCCTGTTGAAATACAGGAATACTATGATCATAAATGATAAAAAGATGCTGGCGTAAAGAACCTTTGATTGAAGGCTTTGCTTTTCAAGATTCAAATCAGAAATAGTCTTTTCTTTCTCCAGAAGTTCTATCAAACGCTCTTTTTGGAAGATTTCGTGGTGTATCATTATATCAGCAATCTTTTTTGATTCATTGGAATTCATCAACGAATCCTTTGCTTCAGAATATAACTGATAATACTGATACGCTTTTGCCATCGGACCTGTCTTATCATATATAGAGTAAAAGGTTTCATAGCTCGTTTTTAACTGATCTGGCGCATTGATTTGTTTTGCTAAAACAACCGCACTATCAAGGTATCGAACTGATTTTCCAAAATTTCCTATTTTAAAATAGGTCGTTCCGAGCGCATTTAACAATTGAAGCGTTCCGTATTTTTGACCAAGCTCTTCATAATTTTTCAACGAAAGCTGCAAATAGCCAAGTGCTTTTTCGTATTCCTGCTTCTCAGAATGCATGATCCCGAGGTTGAAATAGATATATGCTAAACTTCCGATAAAGTGAGATGTTTCTGCAATCGCAAGAGCATCAGAATGATATTTCATCGCAACGTCAAAATTTCCTCGCTTAAATTCGGAATACCCAATATTGGCAAGATAGTGCACCTTCCCGAGTTCGGTGAGCGACGGTCCATGCCGTTCTTGCGCACGTTTGTAATATTCAATTGCTTTATCATATTGACCAAT
>JANXZD010000427.1 GCA_025355705.1 Bacteroidota bacterium
CAAAACGCGTCCGCATCTTCACTCCTGGGGGCGAACTGCCGTTTGCGGGACATCCGACGGTTGGATCTGCTATTACATTGGGAATGATCGGCGACATTGCGATTACTGGAGCCGAAACGAAGATCATTTTTGAAGAAGTGGTCGGTCTCATTCCGGTGACCATCCATTCCGTTAACGGAAAGCCAACGTTCGCCCAACTTACCGCGGCGAAACTCCCCGAATTTTCAGAACACGTTCCCACGGTACATACTCTGGCTGCGATGCTGACCCTTACGAGTGCCGAGATCATGGATGCACAATTTCCGATCCAATTTGTGTCTGTGGGATATCCATTTCTCTATGTTGCAGTAAAGAATCGCGAAACGTTACAACGCATCCGCGTGAACACAAAGATCATGGAAGAACTTCAATTAAAAGAAGTGTACATTTTTACGGCCGATGCGGAACAACCCGATTTTCATTTCCGCGCGCGCATGTTCGCCCCGCTGCTTGGCATTACAGAAGATCCTGCAACAGGAAGCGCCGCCGCGGCATTTGCCGGTTACCTTGCTGCAAAAGATCCGTTACAGAACGGAACATTGAAATGGAACATTGAACAAGGATTCGAAATGGGAAGACCAAGCCTGTTGTTCATTGAAGCGGATAAAAAAAATGGCACAACTACTGCCGTGCGTGTAGGAGGAAATGCGGTGATGATGACGGAAGGGTTTTTAGAAATATAAATTTGGAATTGCAAAATTACAAGTTCGCAGCTCGACAAAAAAGATTGGCCACGAAAACACAAAAGCACGAAGATGTGATAAAAATATTTCGTGTGGATTTTGTGATTTAGTGCTTTTGTGGCAAGATTGTTTCTCAACTCCGTTCAATTTTAGTTGAAAATCCTGTAATTGTGTAATCTTGCAATTTCTTTACATCTTGCTTAAAAAATACGGCAGCATGGAACGCCACGTAGGCCAATCATGCGGCATATCGTGTCCCCACACATCCAGCCAATGCGGAATTGATTTCGAATGCAGTATCCCCGAAAGACGGCGTGACGCATCGGGATTCTCAAAATCTCCCTGACCTGCTGCAATGATGATCCTTCCGCTGCGCATCTGTTCCAAATATTCATGGTCCGTTATGCCGGGAAGATATTGTTCCGGTGAATTGAAGAAGACATTCTCATCGTAATGCCCTTTGGTATATGACTGCAGATTATAATCACCGCTCATGGCGATCGTTCCCGAAAAGATATCCGGTCTGCGGAAGTAGAGATTCAACGCATGCAGCGCGCCGAGCGATGCGCCAGTTGTGACGATCTGCGTGAGACCTTTATTATGATCGTGAATGAACGGGACCACTTCGTTGATCACATAATCATTGTACTGCTGATGCCGAATCGCTTTATGGTGCGGCTCCATGGCATTGTTCATCCAGCTTTCGCTGTTGATGCTGTTGATGGAAAATGCTTTCACTTTCCCTTCGTTGATGAACGGTGCGATCGCATCGATCAGTTGGAAGCGTTCATATTCAAGAAAATCTGCGGCGGCAGTGGGGAACATGAGCAACGCCGGACCGTAATGACCGTACACTGCGATCTCCATATTCTTGTTCAAGCTGGGACTGTGCCACTGGTGAATTTCGCGATGCATTGATGCTCCAATATTCGATAGATAATTGGATTCAATATAAGAAGGAAAATGAGAACGGCAAAACGGAATGGTTGTTGACTAGAAGCCATCTCAAAAACACCCGTGTCACTCCCGAATGATTTTGTCGGGAGTCCAGTATAATGCCTGCCCGACGCATGCGGGGATTCCCGCCAAAAATTTGCGGGAATGACAGAAGTTTAGCACACTGAATCGTTTTTGAAATGGGTTCTAATATCTCATTCCCAAACGCTGTTTGGGAATGTTCATTTTAAAAGATCAGCGTATCGATGATTCCGATTGTTTACTGACTTCGGAAAGAATTTTTTCTAAAATCTTTCTTACCCTTTTGTCGGAGTGGTATCGAAAAATCAAATACACCGGGTGAAACATCAAAACGAACGAGAGTATGGAAAGGATCCACTCGAGGAAATGCGGTATTCCGGCGATCGTGATGTTTGCGATACCGTTGGTCATGAGCAGCAGTCCAAGCATTATCGCTCCCAGAAAAAACTCTCCTAAATATCCAAAGTAGGAGAATGTACTTGGTGCATTCAAATGCTCAAATTTCTGTAATGTTTCAAGCTGCTGCCGGAGTTGAATGATGATCGATTGTTCCATTGTATGATCCATACTATTGGTAGTTTGTGGATACCCCTTGCGCTAGCTAACGGAGCGGAGCTGTGTTGCAATGTACCCGCCGTCTTTGCCAAAGGCAACACTTTGTGATTGGCGGGCGTTACGCTTGAGCGACAGGTAGGACGCGTTTTGTTAATTTTTTTTGATGTAATTATTTTTTAGCAACTGAGTAAGACATTGGATCTGCTGTTAACGAAAAATTAAATATCTTATTTAATATTGTATTTATTCATTGAACACTTTACTAATCTTTGATACCGAATAAACAAAGAAATACCCTGCAGCCTTATCGGCAGGTGCAATGTTCGTCGGCAGGTTAGCCGGTATTTTTAATTGGTCATAGATATTATCACTATTAAATTGGCTGTTGCTATTGGTATTGTTATCAAATTCTTTTAAGAACTCGTATTGATCGTTGGTAAGATTATAACAAATAAAATTTATGGTATCGCCAATTTTTACATCGGAAGGATTTATTGCAAAATAAACATAACGATTTATTATTGAATCAGGATAAAGAACTTTTGGAACTTCATACCAACTTTCAAACCTTGTAAATTCTCCAGAGCCCAGTCTATCGGTAATTGTTCCATATCGGATATAATTATTGACTAAAGGAAAAGGATATACATAACCAGGACCATCGAAAAATAATTTATAATATGCTTTATTAATTACTTTTGGACCATCACCATTATATCCACGATAAGACAATAAGGAATCAAATTTAACCGACACCGGCATCAAACTATTTGCTGTGTATGAATCCATTTTTCCATCGTTATCTATATCAATATTTGTTACAGACAAAGTATAGTTATGCCCACCCTTACCTCCAACGTTGCCTGCTGTTTGATATAATCCTAGCGTGTCTTTATTTTCAATGTAATCAAATGTTTCTCTGCCGTCAGTGACATATATTTTAGCTCCTGAAACAATTGTTTGCGGTTTGCCTGTTATAAGGCTGCCAGAACAATACAGCTTTATGGTGTGAATAACCGAATCGGTTGTAAATTCACCATCGACCAATAATCGTTTATCATTTGTTTTAATTTCAATATTTAAATTTTGTTCGCATGAACCAAAAAGAAAAACAACTGTGAAAAGACAGAAACAAAGAAGGACATGTTTAACAGAAATTATTCTTTTTGTCTTGCAGATATATTTTTGAAACATCATGTTGTGATACATTATCATATAGTTTTCAGAAATTAAAACGATACGAAACAGAAGGTATAAAACCCAACATCGATACACCTTTTGCATTGATAATGTTGGGATTATCTTTTGAAACGACGAAATCAACATATTGAATATTGGCATAATTGAGCACATTGATAATGGAAAAGTTCCATTCGCTATAATACCATGTGTCGGGTGGTTTTTTGCTTTTAATGGTAAGACTAATATCAAGCCTCTGATATGTTGGCAAACGATAATCATTCCTATTAGAATAACCCGATAATGTTTTTCCCCATAGACTCATTACGTAAATAGGAATAGTAGTAACCTGACCACTTTGAGATCTGAAATTGGTTGAAATTGTTACTCGTTCTGAAATATTATAATTTAAAAATACATTGAAGGTATGCGGCTTATCGAACGGTGAAAGATACGTTTGCCCGAAGTTAATACCGGGTATTGTACGAAAGCTTCGTGCATAGGTATAGCTAACAAAACCATTTATTTCATCGAAATCGCTTTTTAGCATCAGTTCGGTACCATACGTATAGCCGTTGCCTGTTCGCAATTGTTCTTCAAAATTATAACTGGTTTTATCAATGGTAAAAGGTGAGCTATTTTCCAGAAAGGTTGCACCGTCTTTATAATCAATAATATTGTTCATGTCTTTATAATAGCCCTCAACACTTGCTTCCAATAAATTACCTGAAAAATATTGTATATACCCTAGGCTGTATTGTGATGCTGTTTGTGGTTTGATATTATTGTCTGACGAAAACCAAATATCGAGAGGTCCTCCGCCATTTGTTTTCATGAGCAATTGGTCTTGTTGGGTTGTGTATGTATAACTAGCTTTTAAGGATGAAGTTTCAGAAACCCTGTAATTAATGCCAAGCCTTGGTTCAACACTGTACGCATTTGCATAGGTTTTGTTTTCTGCAACATAAAATGAATCAACTACTTGATAGTTCTTTAAATCATACACCCAATGTCCGCCGATATTTTGGTATAGACTTGCCCGTATGCCGTATTTAAAAGATAAATCTTCAGATATTTTTTGTTGGTTTGAAATATACACAGCATGTTCAAAAACGCCTTGCTCGGAAACAAACCTATTGGGAAAAGGCACTGGTTGTGTAATGTTGTCAATGGTTGTTTCATTCCCTTCTAATTTACCGGGCATAAAATCCCTATAAGTCGTCGATGCTCCAAAATCAATTGTGTTATTGTTATTCAGATAGTAATTATTTTCCGCTTTCAATGTGATCTGTTTAATCCCTGAGTTCCAACTAAAATCTATAGAACTGTTGCCATTGGAAGAACTATAATCGTTAGAGTATTTGTAATTACTATAGATGAAGGAAACATTGCTAAAGAGCTCTGGATTGTAAATATGATTCCAACGTGCGGACAGTGTGTTATTATGATAACTGGCATTTAAGCCTATCGTAGCATCGTCGTGACCAATGTATGAAGAAATATAAATGCGGTTTTTGCTGTCTACAATTGCATTTAATTTACAATTGAGGTCGTAAAACCCTAAATCAATATTAGAATTTATTTTTTTGAAGAGTAAACTTACATATGAATACTTTGCTGATACAATAAAAGAAGCATAGTCATTAACAATAGGCCCTTCAACACTTACATCGGAACAAATAATTCCTAATCCTCCTGCCACGGTATAATTTTGCATGTTTCCATCTTTAAGCCTTATATCAACTACCGAGGACAAACGTCCGCCATAATTCGCAGGAATGTCCCCCTTGTAAATTTTTATATCTTTTACAGCATCATTATTAAATGCTGAGAAAAAGCCCATCAAGTGAGAAATTTGAAAAACAGGAGCATCATCAAGTAAAAAAAGGTTTTGATCAATACTGCCTCCTCGCACACTAATTCCTGTACTCCTTTCATTTGCCGCCTGAATGCCGGGCAATATTTGCAGCGAACGCATAATATCGGGCTCGCCCAGAAATACCGGTAATGCTTTAACATCCTTATTGGTCATGATCATTTGTCCCATTTGTGCTTGCGATAATTTTGCCTCGGAACCAGAACCAACAACTGTAACTTCACCTATTTTAAAAGGCTGTGCGGTGATGAGTTTAATAACAATGGTAGTATCGTTAATTACGGTAAGGGTTATTGACTGTTCGAAGTAACCAAATAAGTGAGCAACAATTTTTTTTTCACCTTCATTCAGGGCAATATTAAAGTAACCAAAAGCATTTGTCGTCACACTTTTTTTACCGGCAGAATCAAAGACAAAGCATCCGATTAATTTTTCACCACTTTCTTTATCTTGTACATAACCATTGACAGAAAAAGTTTTTCTGTTCTGTGAAAATACCGGTGAAAGAGTAAAAAGAAAAATCAGGATTAGGTAAGTTTGTCTCATTTTAAATTTCATCGAAGTTCGGCTTGCACCTAACTATTTCAAAACGCGTCCTAACGGACTGGAGCTGCATTGCAACATCTGCTTGAACGGCTCGTTAGGCACACAGCGATATTGACTTATCATTTAAATGATATTATATTGATACAAAAAGGAACTACCCAATGCCAACCATTAGACCAATTTCAGATCTTAGAAATAAATCAAACGATATTTCTAAATTCGTTCACAGTTCCAGCGAACCAATATTCATTACCAAAAACGGTGAGGGCGATATGGTGGTAATGTCTATTGCCCATTACAGCCAATTACAAAAAAAGCTCGAACTTTATTCAAAGCTTGCCGTGGCTGAATCTCAAAGAACTGCTGGCGATAAAGGACGCCCATTGAACAAAATTATGAAGGATATTAGGAAAAAGATTCGTGCCTAAGTCCAATTATACTGTTCGCCTATTATCTACCGCTGAGCAAGATTTCAATGAGATCATTGATTATATACTGTTAGATAACGCTACAGCTGCATTATCCATTGCAGATAAAATAGAATCAAATCTACAACTCCTCGGAAATAACCCTCACTTGGGACGTATACCTAATGACAAAGAACTTCTTCGACTAGGTTACCGTTATCTCATTGTTTTAGATTATTTAATCTTCTACAAAATTGAAGAAACGACTATTATTATTTACCGTATTCTTCACGGCGCCCGTGATTACAAATCTTTACTCTAACCGCACTTTTTTCTGCGTGCCTAACGGACTGGAGCTAAGCTGCGTTGCAACGTTCCAGCGTGTTGGATTAAAAGTTTAAATTAAAAATGGTGTTTCGTAACGTAAACTGTATTTAGAATTCTCAACACTCAAAACTTTGGAGCGTCAGCGGTTGCAACGTCAGTTTGAGCGACTCGTATGTTGATCCACCAAATAAATTCACGTATTGTAAAATCATTG
>JANXZD010000486.1 GCA_025355705.1 Bacteroidota bacterium
ATGCAATTTACATCGAAATGCGTAGGACACATTCTCAATTGCAACGAGATAAAAATAGAAGGGATATCTTCTTAGTTGTTTCAGCCGTAGTATGGATCTCAAATATCATTGACATCATGTATTTTACTGAAGATCAAGGACAATCTCTTTTTTCTTCTGCAAAGAGTGAACAGCCATTGCAGATTGGGACCATTGATTCTCCGCACAAACCGTTACTAAGTCTTTCACTACCATTTTAATAATTCTATGTCTTTTAAAATATTAACTATTATCGGTATCGTTACACTTGTCTTGATCGGATGCGATGCCGGAAGAGAAATAAAGCCAAATACTCATGATGGCAGAGTGCCGGACATTATTAATTTGGCAACCAAAGTGGATAGTGTCGGGAAACTAAAACGTGTGACACTTACATGGGCGTATGATACGATCACGTATGGAACAGACAGAATAAAAGCAAATTTGCGTGATTGGGAAGTGTGGAGTGCTAGCGATACGTTGCAGCTTAGTCCTAAAGGAAGACCGACAGCTCCAATCTTTGTCGATGTTTCAAATGCAATACAACCCGGTGGAAACGATAGTATAGTATTTTTTTATAAAATATATCCTAACGGTTACACCGTTGATAACATTCAATTCATCGGTAAACCGACAAGTATTTTGCGAATTGTCATTAAAAAATAAATCATCATTTAATAATTTAATAAGGAGAGTAGCTATGAAGTATTTCTACTCAATTAGTTTTATCATTGCTTCGTTGTTGTGTTTTACTGTTCAATCGAGTGCTCAGCAAAAGCTCGACCCTGCAAATTATATCACTGTGGATAATTTTCCAAACTCACCGTCATCACCTAATGTTGATACAGATCCCGGATCGACAACAATCTCTGCTGAGTATAATGAAGTCGGCCCATGGTGGACAGGAGCAAGCGCAAGTGGATGGGGAGGTGGATATCGACAAACGTCACATTTTGGTGGTGTTATCATTGCCGGTCGTTTTGCAACGTGGACGATGACTGTTCCTGCTGGGAAATCCGGTACTTATATTCTTTACAATTATGTCCTACAGGCGGCAAATAACGCATCAAACGTTTATTACACAATCCAAAATGAATTTAGCAGCGTAGTGCAAGATTCTGTACGACACGATCTTCGCCGTTCAAGTATCACCAGTGCAAGTGTTGCAATTGGAGCGTGGGTTCCATTGATGATCGATAATTTGAATGTTGGAAATTATAAGATAACTGTTGGTGCAGATTCACTTTCGGGTTCAGGTATTATGCGCGCCGATGCAGTGAGGATATTAAGAAGTACAACGGTCGGTGCTGATCTCGAGTTTGGAAGAAGAACGCGTGATGGCTTTGATTCGGTTCGTGTTGGAGAGAATTGGCTTGATGCACCGTTGGGAACCATTACGTATAAGCAGCTTCCATTGTTCAATCTTGGTTCATTACCGCTGCAGGTTAACAGTGTGCACGCTTCCTTCCTTCCAAACAGATGGGATTTACGCCTTCCGAATAATGCGACATTTCCATTGATCATTCCTCCGGGTGGTAAGGCAAGTCTTGTCGTAGGATTTAGACCTTTTCAAGAAGAAACTATCCTTGACACGTTGGTCATCGAAAGTAATGATTCTGCTGAAGTGAAAGCCACAATACCGATTAGTGGCAACGGTATCAATTATAATTTTATTTTGAACTCAAGTATCATCAACGAACCGAATTATAATGCTCCATTTGACAAACTTGCTGATCCAAAACGTCCTCAAATCATTCGCAATGGAGTTTGGGCTGCAAGTCAAACTGGTATTTCTTCGTTTCCATATCCAATTGCAGGGGGAAATCTTCAAGGAACATTTTCCTTTGATGCTGTTTGCGGGACAGAATATCGTTTCCAATTACCGGATTCAGTGAATGGTGTTCCTGGATCATCTGGTAATTATTTTATTGAACATGGCGCGATTCCATTCACCAGTAATTCTGAAAATAATGCGCAGGTTACGATTATTCCTCCATTTTCAACTGATACGGTTCGCACTGTATATAATCAAAGTGGTTTAACGACTCCTCCGTTCTTTTATCCATTTGCCAATAAGCCTATTTTCTTAACGCAAGGTGATTGGGTTAGCGTAAATATATATCGGACGATAGCTACTCAAGCTGTTTTACGTGCAGATCTCATTCGCATTAGAAAAATACCTACCGGTGCAACGATAGCAGCATCACCACAATTAAATTTTGGAAATGTTTCTATTTATCCTTCAGAAAGAAATCTTGCAAATAATTACAAACTTAATCTTGAGATAAACAGCGGCGGTGAAACAGCATTGCGAATTGACAGTGTTGTTATCGCAAATAAACAATATTATTCGTTCGTAAACTTACCAACAATGCCTTTTTTATTGGCAGCGGTTAATGGATCGCAAAAAATTGCGGTCGCGTTTACGCCTGATGCCATTGCTAGTTTGAATACCACTATTCGTGTCTATACTAATGATACGACAACAAATCCTTTTATCATTCCGGTTACTGGTGCTGGTATTGGCACAGGTCAGATTCTTGAAGAGGATAATGTCCAATCTTCTTTTGTCTTTCCGCAGAACCCGGTAACATTTCCTGATCTTGTCAACATTACTAAATGGCAAAAGTCTGCTAGCGCAGGTGGAAGCGGCGGCTCGAGTATGCTTGGATATATTTATCATTTACAAGGTGATGCATCAATGCCGAATAAAGCTTCCTATGTAGAATATTTTCCTGCATTGCCTGTTCTTGATGGCGGCGGTCCTGCGTTAGATACATTTAACGTTTATGCACGCGTTCCGGTCGGTTCTTCAAATTCTACTCCACGTGCTATTTATAAAATATTCCAAGGTGCCGGTGGTCCGGTAATTATCGATACAATAAACCAGAATGGTCGCGGAGCGGATAGAGTATTTTTGGGAACGGCGTTGTTCTTGCGTTCGAACGGAAGAGACTCCCACGGCAGCGGTGCGATCAACGGCTATATCCGATTGGAGAACGATACGAGTTTAGTATCAGCATATTATAAGGATTCATTAGTCAATCGTGCACGGCAAGATAGTTTTATTGTTCGCGCCGATGCTATTATTCTTCAGGAAGCGATTCTTACCGGTGTTGAACATGAAGTGCTTCCGAGTATACCGAACGATTATTCATTGAGCCAGAATTATCCAAATCCATTCAATCCTTCAACAACAATTCGATTTGGACTTCCATTGTCTGAGAATGTTCAATTGAAGATTTATGATATTCTTGGCAGAGAGATTCGTTCATTGGTCAATGAGCGTTATGATGCTGGCGCATATACGATTCAATGGGATGGGAAGAATAGTTATGGAACACACGTTGCGACCGGGATGTATATTTATCAGATTCGCGCCGGACAGTTTGTCCAGACTAAAAAAATGTTGTTGATGAAATAGTCGTTAAGTATTTTTAACGTAGTCAGTAGTCAGCAATTGATGATTGACTGCTGACTACGTTTGTTTTTTGGAAAATTCCAAATGTCATTTCAGGTTATCATTTCGTTATTAGTTGCAGTCGGAAGTCTTGCGTACTTTATTCCTACCGCAAAAGAACTTCGTGACTCGTTTGTCGCCGGGCAGAATTATTTTGCTGCTCGAAATTATACTAAAGCGATAGAACAGTATGACAAAGTTCTGAGTACGGAAAGCGAATTGTTGACCGCCGACAGCGTTCAAGTGACGCTTCTTAATGGTGATCTCACTGTAGGTGTCCGCTCTGCGTCGATCTATCAAAAAGCAAATTCCTACCGAACACTTGGTCTAACTGATTCTGCAATCTCTACATTTCGTTTTGCACTGACACGAAAAGACTCTCCTAAACTATCGGTTCTCTCACGCTATCAGATCTACGATCTTTTTTTTCAGAAAAAAGAAAATGACAGCGCTATCACTGCAGCAAGGGATCTAATACTCAATCATCCGTTCGACGAGAAGGTTGAACAAGCGTTATATGACATTGGATGGGCATTTCGGTTCAAAAAACAATATGATAGTTCCTCTATAACGTTCCAACTTCTTGCCGATAAATATAAGCAGTCATTTTTTCGAGTTCGTGCATTATATCAGATCGGTCAAAATGCATTGGATGCAAATGAATGGAAGAGAGCGGTAAATGCTTTTACTATTCTGGTCAGTGAATACAAACCGGAATCATTCAGTCGCACAGATTTTCAGAACATGGAACTTCGAGCGAATCGCGAGCGGCAGATCTTTGATGCTGCCTCAAATCGTGAAGAAGATAATACGAACCTTGAACTTGTATCGAAAAGTGAGTTCAAGATCGCAGAGGCATACGAACGGATGAATGTCGTTGACTCTGCAGTTGCACGATACCAATATATCATTCGCACATATACGTTAATGCCGTCATTGATCG
>JANXZD010000212.1 GCA_025355705.1 Bacteroidota bacterium
TGTTGCGATCTGGTTCTATATCGCAACGATTGTTACGATTGCTGTTCTGCATATTGTGAATTCTCTTGAAATCCCTGTCACATTCTTAAAAAGTTATTCGATGTATGCCGGTGTTCAGGATGCATTAGTCCAATGGTGGTATGGTCATAATGCGGTTGCATTCTTTTTAACGACACCGTATCTCGGTTTAATGTATTACTTCCTTCCGAAAGCTGCTAATCGTCCGGTATATTCCTATCGGCTTTCGATTGTTCATTTTTGGTCGTTGATCTTTTTATATATCTGGGCAGGACCGCATCATCTTCTTTACACTGCACTTCCGGATTGGGCGCAATCCTTGGGAACAGTTTTTTCTATTATGTTAATTGCACCATCGTGGGGTGGAATGATCAATGGTTTATTGACATTGCGTGGCGCTTGGGATAAAGTGAGAGAAGATCCTGTCTTAAAATTTATGGTCGTTGGTGTTACGGCATATGGAATGGCAACATTTGAAGGTCCTATGTTGTCGTTGAAGAATGTTAATGCGCTTGCGCATTATACTGACTGGATCATTGCTCACGTCCATGTGGGTGCTTTAGGATGGAATGGTTTTATGACATTCGGAATCCTGTATTGGCTCGTACCGCGATTATATAAGACTGATCTATATTCTAAAAAACTCGCTAATTTCCATTTTTGGATTGGAACACTCGGTATCGTATTCTATGCTTCATCGATGTATGTTGCAGGACTTGTGCAATCGTTAATGTGGAAACAATTCACTCCACTGGGAGTTCTGCAATATCCAAACTTTCTTGAAACTACGTTACAGATCATTCCACTTCATATGATCCGTGCGGTAGGAGGAACATTGTTTCTCACTGGCGCAGTAGTGATGGTTTACAATCTCATAAAAACTATGAAGAAAGGATCATTTGTTGCCAATGAAGATGCTGAGGCAATGCCTCTTTTAAGAAACGAAACTCACTCGAACGAAACAAAACATCGTTGGTTGGAAAAAAAGCCATTTCAATTTGCACTTCTTGCAACAGTGGCAGTTCTTATTGGCGGTATGGTTGAAATGATTCCTACATTTCTTGTGAAATCGAACATTCCAACGATTGCGAGTGTAAAACCGTACACGCCTCTTGAATTACAAGGGAGAGATCTGTATATCCGGGAAGGCTGCAATAATTGTCATTCACAAATGGTTCGTCCATTCCGTTCTGAAACTGAACGGTACGGAGAATATTCCAAAGCTGGTGAATATGTTTACGATCATCCTTTCTTATGGGGTTCAAGAAGGACTGGACCTGATCTTCATCGCGTTGGTGGAAAGTATCCCAATCTTTGGCATTACTTGCATATGGAAAATCCAAGAACGATGTCTCCCGGTTCAATTATGCCTCAATATTCATGGTTGTTAACACAGGATCTTGATACAACAACAACCGCAGCAAAAATTAAGGCAATGCAAACGCTGGGAGTTCCATATCCAAAAGGATTTGAGAACACCGCGAACGATATTTTACGTCAACAAGCAGATTCTATTGCAGTAGATCTTCAACGAAATAAAGTTCCGGCTGAACCCAATAAAGAGATCATTGCGTTGATAGCGTATCTGCAGCGATTAGGCACCGATATTAAAATAGCTGGGAAGTGAGATAATTATGTTATCACAATATCTAAGTTCAATTGAAGGAATTGCGGCATATCCGCTTTTTTCATTGCTCATTTTCATTCCGTTCTTTCTTGCGGTAACAATTTGGGTGATAAAACTTGATAAGAAATTTTTGAACTATATGGGTACTATGCCGTTTGATGATTCTCTTGAAACAGATGAGAAAAAGGAACCATTATCATGAAAAAAATATTGCTCTCTTGTGTATCCGTTGTATTCGCTGTGCTTCCGCTTGCAGCACAGGTGCCGGTTACCAAAACCGATCCGGAAACAGAACTTGCAATGATCTTCACTATTTCGTTCATCATTTTTGTTATCGCAACGCTGATGTATATTATCGGTGTGATGAACGCAAATGTTGATCCCATCGCAGATCTCTATTTTCGTATTAAGAACTATATCGTTCCTCCGCCAAGTGAAGTAGCTCCCGATGTGGGACACATATACGATGATATTCGTGAGTTGGATAACCGAATACCACCATGGTTCAATTATCTTTTTGGAATCACCGTTATTTTTGCATTCGTGTATATGACGGATTATCACGTTCTTGGAATATCAAAACTTTCAACGGATGAATATTTAGAAGAAGTAGTAGCGGCAAATCTTCAAAAAAAGATTATGCTGGCATCGGGGGGTAGTATTAATGAGAATGCGTTGGTTGCTTTAAAGGATGCAGAATCCTTAAAAGAGGGTGGAGAAACTTTCCAAAAATTCTGCATCTCTTGCCATGGTCCGCAAGCTGGCGGAATAGTTGGTCCAAACCTTACCGATGAATATTGGATCCATGGCGGCGGAATTAAAAATGTATACAATACGATTAAAAAAGGTGTCCCTGGAAAAGGAATGATAAGTTGGGAACTTGTTTTCTCTCAAAAACAGATCCAAAATATTGGAAGTTATGTGTTGTCTCTCCAAGGGTCAAATCCAATAGGTGGCAAATCACCTGAAGGCCAAAAATATATTGAACCTGTCGTTACGGTTAAAGATTCTGCAAAAACGCTTTAAATGATAGTATCGAAAGTAATGATATCTTTTGGTCAGTGTCGAAGATTAGTCAGCCTTAAGTTTGATTTTATTTTTCGAGTGATCAATTGTTTTTGATTGAATTATATGAACGAGCATAAAGTAGAGAACGTGGACACGAGAGGGTCAGAATCTTTTCGGGATTCATTAGGTATTGTTGAAAAAAGCGGTAAACGAAAATGGGTCTATCCGAAAGAACCCAAAGGAAGATTTACAAATGTTCGAAATATTTTCAGCGGCTTACTATTGCTTATTCTTTTTGGAACACCGTTCATCAAAATTGGTGGTCATCCATTCATGTTATTCGATATTATCAATCGAAAATTCATACTCTTTGGTTTTCCGTTCGGATCGCACGATTTTTACCTGCTCGGTCTAACAATGATCACAATGATCGTTTTTGTTTTCCTCTTCACAGCCGTGTTTGGTAGATTATTCTGCGGTTGGGTTTGTCCCCAAACAGTGTTCATGGAATCGGTTTTTCGGAAGATCGACTATTGGATCGAAGGAGATCATAGGAATCAACAAAAGTTGAATGAATCATCATGGAATGGAGAGAAAGTTCTTAAAAAAGGGTTGAAATATATAATTTATTTTTTCATCTCTTTTCTTGTTGCAAACATGTTGCTTGCATGGATCATTGGAATCGATG
>JANXZD010000514.1 GCA_025355705.1 Bacteroidota bacterium
AGTGCAAGATGGATGGGATAAAAATTTTGAGGGAACAAAAAGACCGTTCGTGTGGGTGCGTGGAATGACAGCCGGAGCACAGCGGTATGCGACATTGTGGAGCGGCGATATCAAACCTTCCTATGATGATATGAAGACACAAGTGCGCAGTATGCAGCTTGCAGGGCTTTCCGGATTTCCATTTTGGGGACACGATGCAGGCGGGTTTAACAATTGGGAAGAGAATCATGGACCGAATGACAATATGTATAGACAATGGTCAATGGCATTCGGAAGTTTTACTCCATTCTGGAAACCTCATGGCATCGGTCAATCTCGCTGGCCTCTTGATCGACCTTTGGAAGTTCAAAACGATGCGAAGAAATATTCTGAACTGCGTTACAAACTAATGCCGTACATTTATTCATTTGCTCACGTTGCTTCCGAAACCGGAGTGCCAATTGCGAGAGCAATGGTCATTGATCATCAGCATGATTCACTTGCATGGAGATATGATCTGCAATATATGTGGGGGAATGAAATGCTTGTTGCTCCAAATTGTTCGGATAGCGGAAATGTGAGTGTATGGCTACCGGATGGACAATGGTATGACTTCTGGAGTGATGGAATAATTAAAGGAAATCAAGTTATTTCTTATACCCCGCCAACAGGAACATTACCACTCTTTGTAAAAGTAGGCTCCATTATCCCAATGGAAAATTTTGCGTTAAGTACAGCCTTTCTTCGAAAAGACAGTCTGACCCTTCACGTCTATACTGGAAGCGATGCTTCTTTTAATTTATATGAAGATGACGGAGTGACGGAGCGATTTCGAACAAACGATGAAAAACGAATGACTGAGATAGTATTTGATCAATCAAAATTTTCATTACATATTGCCAAAACAGTTGGAAACTATAAGGACGCACCGACTCAACGTGTGATACGGATTGAATTTCACGGAATTGAAAAACAAATGTGTGGTACGGTCAACGGCAGAAAACTACAGTCGTTTCGATTAGAACGTGAAGCCATTGCAGCGCGCGAGGGAACTGTTTGGGATAAAAAGAAAAAAATTCTTTCTGTTTTTCTAAAAAGTTCTTCTGTTGCAGAACCGATAACAATTACCACAATCAAAAATTGTCAATAATACTACTACAGGATCAATAATAGTAATAATAATGAAACTACGAATAATCTCTCTTATCATTTTTGGATTCATCACTGTTTCCGCTCAAACGTATCTCGGTAATTTTTCAAAATATTCCAATGATGGAAAATCCGTAGTAATTCAAGCAGATTCTTCAGCAATACGATTGACGTTCTATACCAATGAAATAGTGCATGTTGATTTTCTTCCGTCGTTTCAAGCTAAAATGGATTCTTCGTTCGTAGTTATTCAGAATCCAAAGAATGATGTTCAGTTTACTCTCCGAGAGTCGGATTCCGCATTGTTGATTCAAACAGCTGGAATTAAAGTTCGTTTTCAAAAATATCCGGCTCGCATCGCTTTCTTTGATTCGCTTGGAAACACTTTACTTTCAGAACCACAGTCAGGAGGTATCTCATCTAATCTACAATCTCGCACTATACGGTTTGTGTTGGATGATAACGATCATTTTTATGGAACTGGTGAACGAGGAACAGACCTCGATAAGCGTGGACAAAAATTTGTAAGTTACAATACTCAAGTCGGCGGGTATTCTGAGCCTCTGGGCACAATGAACTTGAATGTTCCATTGGTGACAACAACAAGCGGATATGCACTGTATATCGATAATACATACAAGGGTGAGTTTGATTTCGGTCATTCCGACTCAACAGTATTTACTTATTCTGCAGCGGGCGGGGAAATATCATATTACGTTATTTCTGCATCAACAATTCCTGAACAATTGAAAAAATATACCTGGCTTACCGGAAGGCAACCGCTTCCTCCGCGTTGGATTTTTGGCTTTACTCAGTCAAAAAATCGTTATGCAAATGAGGAAGAGACACGCACAATTGTTCAAACAATGCGAGAGAAAGAATTTCCGTGTGATGCAATTGTTCTCGATCTGGCATGGTTCAAAAATATGGGTGATATCTCGTGGGATGAATCTGCATGGCCAAATCATGAGAAGATGGTTTCCGATTTTCTTTCAAAGGGAATAAAAACAATAATGATCACGGAGCCATACATCATTCAGCCGTCACGTAATTTTGCAGAAGCTGATATGAATGGTTTTCTTGCAAAAGACAGTACAGGGAAAACACAGCTTCTCGAAAAATGGTGGTCGTGTAACGGATGTAATTCATCATTGCTCGATCTGACAAATCCAAAAGCACAAGAATGGTGGTGGAATAAACATCCACAAGCATTCGGAAAAAATGTTGCCGGCATATGGACCGATCTTGGTGAGCCGGAAAAACATCCCGAAACGATGAATCATTATCTCGGCAGTGCGATAAAGATCCATAATATCTTCAATCTGTTATGGGCAAAAACTATTTTTGACGGCTTCAATCAGTTGAGACCGAATGAACGCGTTGTGAATTTAACTCGATCAGGATTTGCCGGAATACAACGGTATGGTGTTCTACCGTGGTCAGGTGATGTTGCGCGCAGTTTTGGCGGGCTTTCCGTTCAATTACCGATGCTTCTTAATATGGGAATGTCGGGAATTGGGTATCACAATTCCGATCTTGGCGGTTATGCAAGAAATCCCACAACACCGGAATTGTATATTCGTTGGATGCAGTTTGGTGTTTTTTGCCCGATAACTCGAGCACATGGGGCAGGAGAAAATGTGAGGGGATCTGCCACTGAACCATGGCAATTTGGAAAAGAGGCAGAAAAGATAAACCGTGAATATCTTCGTCTTCGATATAAACTTCTCCCGTACATTTATTCGATGGCGTATCAAAATTATAAATCGGGTTTGCCTCTTGCACGTCCATTGTTTTGGCTCGATGCATCTGATCCAAAATTATTGAACGAAAGCTCATCGTATATGTGGGGAGAGGCATTTCTAGTATCGCCCATTGTCACTGCGGGGCAAACATCAAAAGTGATATATCTGCCAAAGGGAAACTGGGTTAATTTTTGGACTGATGAAATTGTCAATGGGGGAAAGAGTATTGTTGTTCCAGCTCCATTAGATCAAATACCGATCTTTGTAAAAGCAGGCAGCATCATCCCGATGGCTCCAGTAATGAATTATTCAGATGAACGAAGTCTTGACACGATTACACTTCAAATCTATCCTAATGTTGCAGAGAGAAAGGAAACATCATATACATTATATGAAGACGATGGGAAGACACTTGACTATCAAACAGGAAAATTTTCATTGACGACATTTTCCCAAGTTCTTATTGGTGAAAGAGAGAATTTTACCTTACGAATAACCTCAACGCCTTCTCAGGGGTCATATAATGGGAAATTGAAACAACGAACTTATATTTATGAAATTCATAATGTTGTTAAAAGACCATCTGAGGTAAAATATAACAATAGATTGTGCGTGGGAGGGAAAACATATACAACGTTTCAAAAGAGTGAGAACACTTTTTTTTATGATCCGGTTTTACAAAAACTGTTTGTCCAAATTAACACTCAGATGGATAAGGGATCTGAAATAACCATTCCACACATTGTCTTGAAAATCAGTAATGAAAAGTGACCTTCATCTTCGAGATGACGGTCACTTAATTAAAAAGGTTTCTCGCTTCAACTCGTTCAACATCATTGCTTCCTCAAGATATTCCCGCAACATTTTCTTTTTAATATCCAAACTCTTTCGAAATTCAATATGGCGAATTTGTTTTAGATCCTTTCCGGCGAATATTCCGCTTTCGTCAGACATCAAATATCCTTTTGTAAATCCAATATAAATTCCATCTTTCTTCTTGAGCGGGCTGAGATAACAAAGCAATCCTTGCCGGGAGTAGAAGGGGACAGTGAATTTAATTGTCTCTTCAACATCAGGGATAGTCTTCCAAATAATTGCACGAACTTCAATCATCAAATCTCGAAGCAGTTTTGGTGTGTGTCTTAAGTAAAGAGCAACATCTTTTGATTTTTTTGGTTTCATAATCTTGGGATGCCGTCTGAGATCAAGAAAGGGGATTATTTCTGTGTGTATTGAAGTGCCCGTTTGATCAGTTCTTCAACAGAGATTGATTTACCATTTACATCATTTAGTACACCACGGAGGGATTGTTCGGCTTTCTCACGGCTAAATCCTAGCGAAACAAGGGCGGTCAACGCTTCGGAACGGATCGATGCGCCGGAATTTGGAAAATCGAAGATTTTATCCGAACCTTCCATTTTAGCAACTTTATCTCTCAATTCAAGGACCAACCGTTCAGCAGTTTTTTTCCCTACTCCTGGAATAGCTGTCAATGTAGAGATAGCGCTTATGGAAATTGTTTTTGCGAGTTCATCAGGGCGAATTCCGGAAAGAATTGTCTGCGCCATTTTTGGCCCTATACCTGAAACACTGATCAGCATTTTGAACATCTCGCGTTCATGTTCAGTGGCAAATCCGTACAATAGTTGTGCGTCTTCACGGATGTGATGATGGGTAAGAATATAAACTTCGGAATCTATCTCAGACAGTTGTTCATACGTCGAAACGGAGATATTGACAAAGTATCCTATCCCGCCGACATCAACGATGATCTCGGTGGGAGATTTTTTTACTAATATGCCTTTGAGGTATGAGATCATAATTGCGAACTCTGTCATGCCCGAATGTTTTTATCGGGCATTCATTTTTTAGACTCCTGCAAAAGACGTGCGGGAGTAACAATTATTTAGAGTTAGTGAATTTCAAAATCTTTTCAGGATGCGCTTTAACAAACGATTTCCAATTTTTGCCTGCCCGCCTGTTTTTTGGCGGAGGCACGGATTGTGGTGCTGAGATCTTAAACGCATGGCATACTGCAATAGCCAGCGCATCGGTCGAATCGAAATGTTTTGGAGTTGCCTTTAATTTCAACATCGACATCATCATATACTGCACTTGCTCTTTTGAAGCAGCACCTTTTCCGGTGACTGCCTTTTTCACTTCACGGGGAGAATATTCCGTTACCGGAATTTCGTGATTTACACTTGCCAGAATCGAAACGCCTCGTGCTTGACCGATCTTCAGCGCAGATTGAGCATTCTTAGAATAGAATGCCGTCTCAATTGCAAATTCATCCGGATGAAATCTATCAATAACAGAGCACAAAGTCGAGTAGATCTTTTTTAATCGAAGTGGCATCGAGACATCAGACCCGTTTTTGATAACGCCGACATCGAGCAGGGAAATGGTATTCCCATTTCGTTCGATAACTCCGTATCCGGCGATCAATGTGCCGGGATCGACTCCAAGAATGATCATTTGAGATCTTTAATCTTTAATTGCGTTAAACTGACTCCCGTAAAATCATTTTCATCAATTGAAAAAACAACGTCAAGGTGATTTGCCTTTTCTTTTAGTTTTGATTGTAAATGACCAAGACCAAATCCAATACAATCGAACGTAACGCCCATCTTTTTAATCTTAAATCGCAAATGATCTTTCCCAACGATACGTGATACCCCAACGACCTGTACCCCTTTTACGAGAAACGTAGGACGCATATTCTGTGGACCGAAGGGTGCAAATTGTTTTAAGATCCGTAAATATTTTGGCGTCAGTTCAGCAAGATCGATCTCAGTATCGATGTGAATTACTGGTGTCAATAAATCTTCCGTGAGCATACTTTTTATGACAGCATTGAATGCTTTTCTGAATTCATCAACTCTATCAAGGTCAACGCTTAAACCAGCCGCGTATTTATGTCCGCCAAATTGCAACAGTTTGTCTTCTACCATTTTTAATGCTTGGTGAATATTCACTCCTGCGATACTTCTTGCAGAACCTTTTGCAACGCCTTCAAGGGTTGTAAGCATCACAGCCGGACGATAGTACTTTTCAACCATTCGTGAAGCAACGATCCCGACAACACCGGGGTGCCATTGTTCTTGGTGCATGACAATAGCACCATCGCCATTCTCTTTGAAATATTCTTCGACCAATGCCTGAGCTTCGATAAAAACGCCTTCATCAATTTTTCTGCGTTTCAAATTTTCTTGCTCAAGAACTTGTGCGAATGAAATTGAATCAGTGTAACTATCACTAACCAATAACTCAACGGCGCGTTTAGCATCGCCAAGACGTCCGACCGCATTGATTCTGGGAGCCATTGCAAATACAATTTGCCCGGTTGCAATTGCTCCGATCTTTAATCCTGCGCTTTCAAGCAGAGCGCGGATGCCTGGTCGAGTGTTTGAATTGATCCGGTCAAGTCCAAGGCGAACGAATATTCTATTCTCATCAACAAGAGGAACAATATCAGCGGTTGTAGCAAGCGCAACGAAATCAATATATTTTTCTATCAGTTCTTCATGACCAAGCGTGCGTGCGATTGCCTGAATGAATTTAAAGCCGACACCTGTCCCACATAAACTTTTGAAAGGATATCGGCAGTTTGGCTTTAGCGCATCGAGAATTGCAATTGCATTCGGTAGTTCTTCAGTTGGTTCATGATGATCACAGATAAGGACATTGATTCCAAGTTGGTTCGCATATTCCACCTGTCCCAATGCAGTAATGCCGCAATCAATTGAGATAAGAAGTGTGACCCCTTCTTTTTTAGCAAACTCAATTCCGGATTGTGAGATCCCGTATCCTTCAGTTAAACGGTCTGGAATATAATATGTGACATCACAGCCGATCTCTTTGAAATATAGATAGAGTAATCCAGCGCCATTTGTTCCATCGACGTCATAATCTCCGTATACCAGGATTTTTTCTTTATCGTTTCGTGCTCGAAGCAATCGGTCAACGGCAATATGCATTCCGTCCATTAAGAACGGATCGTGGAGTTGGTCGAGTGAAGGGCGGAAATATTTTTTTGCTCTATCAAAAGTATCGATGCCTCTGTTTATCAGGACAGATACAAGTGATGATGAAATAGTCAACTCGTCAGAAAGCTGTTTGACAAGATCAATAGAAGGAGCGGGAGCGACCGTCCACCGGTATTCTTTTTTTGTAGTCAATGCAATTCTCCAATGCGATAATGAACTGGTTCATTATCCTGTGAGAGAATGCATCTTTCATTCTCAAGTGCTGAACAAAGCCTATGTTACTTTTGGCGTTGTCACAAGTGTATGGTTGCCGATAAGCCGAATTTTGTCTGTCCTGCAACAGCAGGAGAGGCAATCATTTATCTGCAGAATGCATTACTGCATTCTTGTTGCGACCTACCCGTTTCGTCTCGATAAAGAATTGAGCGGGCATCTCTCTTTCCGTAAAATTGGAAAACGAAACTTACGCGGTCTTGCTCTCAGTGGGGTTTGTCGTGTGACGTTTTGAACGCCATCCTTTTGGGACCAATGATATTACTACCATTGCGGTGCGCTCTTACATTATGTACGCTTAATTGCATACCGCACCTTTTCACCCTTATCCTGCTTTGCAACAGGACGGTATATTTTCTGTGACACTTTCCGTACGATTACTCGCCCCGGACGTTATCCGGCACTGTGCCCATCCCGAAACATCAACGATGTCTCAGGAAAGAGTTCGGACTTTCCTCCATAATTCGTGAATGAATTACAGCGATTGCCT
>JANXZD010000008.1 GCA_025355705.1 Bacteroidota bacterium
GCAATTAAAGGTGTAGAAATCGGTGATGGATTTGAAAATGCATGTCGATTCGGTTCAGAAGTACATGATGAAATGTTATCCAAGTCTGGAAAGGTTGTTCGTCCAACGAACCGTGCAGGAGGATTAGAGGGTGGTGTTACAAACGGTGAACTTCTTGTTATTCGTGGTGCAATGAAGCCGATTTCGACTCTCGCAAATCCATTGCGAACAGTGGATATAAAGTCAAAGGAAACACAAAGATCACGCTATGAACGATCGGATGTTTGTGCTGTTCCGGCCGCATCGGTTATTGGAGAGGCTGTTGTTGCTCCTGTTGTAGCCAATGCATTGTTGGAGAAGTTTGGCGGGGATTCTGTGAAAGAGCTCCAAAAACGAATAAAGTAATATTCTTTACAACTAATTGAAGAATGACCCAAAAGTCCTGGCGTTAAGCGGGCTTTTGGGTTTTGTTATTTAATTTGTCTACCCAATTGATATTAACTCCCGCCCTTGCTATATTTCATCTATATGTTGCAGATTGTATCAAAAGGTTTTCTCGAGAATAATAGGTAAAGATGTTACTTTATTGAAGGTTAGGCAATACTAAAAAGCCCTTTCATAGTGCAATGAAAGTTGCAAAAGGAGGATAGTAGTCTTCAGTTCATTATTCCATTCAAAAAGTATTCACGGGCGGCTGAACAGTAAAGTGCTTGTTTTGAATCAAAACTACGAGCCTTTGAGTGTTTGTAATGTAAAAAAAGCTATTATGCTCCTTTTTTTGCGAAAAGCAGAATTACTTGAATCAAGCAATGGAAAAGTGATTCGTTCTGTTTCTTTGACCATGCCGTTTCCGAGCGTTGTACGGCTTTCGTCATTTGTTCGAATTCCGTACAAGAAGATCATTCTCTCGCGAAAAAATATTCTTCGACGGGACGGACACCGTTGTCAATATTGCGGACGAGGTGATGTTCCACTAACGTTAGATCATATTCAACCAAGGTCAAAGGGAGGAGAAGATTCGTGGGAAAATCTTGTGGCGGCGTGTGTGAAGTGTAATAATAAAAAAGGAGATGGTACTCCGGAGGAAGCCGGTATGCCGTTACTGCGCGTACCGATAAAACCGAATCACGTTACATTCCTGCGACATTTTGTCGGGAACTTAGATGATCGGTGGAAACCGTATTTGTTTATGAACTAAAGTGAGTTTTGAGATTTGGGTTTTGTGATTTGAAGAATGATTTGAGTTTCAGGGGTCAAGCTAATCGTTGCGAACCTCTAAACACAAAACCGAAAATCTGAAATTTGCAAACCCACAATTCCAAATTTAATTTATGATGAATGAGATAATTTTTTGATTACTAAAAAGAAACGAATACTAAGCGGCATGCGTCCGACTGGTAAGCTACACATCGGTCATTTGGTAGGCGCTTTAGAAAATTGGGTTTCACTTCAGCATGAATATGACAATTATCATCTGATCGCCGATTATCATGCGTTGACAACAAATTTAGATACGTCCGAACTATATCAAAATTCAATTGACATGGTGATTGATTGGCTTGCGGCGGGAATTGATCCGGTTAAGAGTCCAATATTTCGTCAATCACAAATAAAAGAACATGCTGAATTGCATTTAATTTTTTCGATGTTGATCACAGCCGCACGATTAGAAAGAAATCCGACATTGAAAGATCAGATCCGTGACTTGAATATGGATTCTGTTGTGTATGGACATCTTGGTTATCCCGTTCTCCAATCTGCAGATATTTTATTGTACAAAGGTGAAGTAGTCCCTGTCGGTGAAGACCAAGTTCCACATATTGAAATAACACGCGAGATTGCGCGACGATTCAATAATCAATGGGGTAATATTTTCCCAGAACCCGAACCGAAGTTGACAAAATTTGCCCGCCTTGCTGGTCTTGATGGAAATCAGAAAATGAGCAAGTCGCTCGGTAACACAATTCTTCTTTCTGATTCTCCGGAAGAGATCCAAAAAAAGATGCGTACAGCAGTGACTGATCCGTTGAAAGTTCGGAAGAATGATCCTGGCCATCCTGATGTGTGTGTCGTATTCTCGTATCATCAAAAATTTAATCCAAATGAAATCCCTGAGATCAGAAGCGGATGTGAATCTGGTGCACTTGGCTGTGTTGATTGTAAAAAGAATTGCTCTTCAAAGATCGCTGAATCACTTGCGCCTTTCCGAGAAAAGCGTGCGTATTTTGACAATAATCTGGTCGAAGTGAAATTTATTTTACACGATGGGGAAGAACGAGCAAAACGAGTGGCAGGACAAACAATGAATGAAGTTCGTGAAGTGATGAACATAGGGTAATGTGATCCGAACAATGGCGATTGAAAAAACATATCGGGTAAAATTATCTGATTTTGAAGGACCGCTTGATCTTCTTCTTTTCTTTATCAAGAGAGATGAATTGGATATCTATGATATTCCAATAGCAATGATCACGAAAGAGTTTTTGGAGTATCTTCAATATCTGCAAGAATTGAATCTGGATGTGGCCGGAGAATTTATCGTCACAGCTGCGGAACTGATGCAGATAAAAGTGCAGATGCTGTTGCCGCGGCCCAATGGTGAAGGTGATGAAGAGTTTGATCCGCGCGCAGAACTTGTTCGGCGGTTGTTGGAGTACAAACGATGGAAAGAAATGGCTGAACTGTTGGAACGCAAGCAATTACAACAACGGAAATTGGCGTATCGTGGAAATTTTGAGAACGATCCGAAACTGGTGGAAGAAGAGACGGATGAAGATTTGCTACGTGATGTTACATTGTTCGATCTTATTGCATCGTTCCAGCATGCCGTGAATAAAATGCCCCGCAAGCACGTTCACGAGATCAATAAGTTGAATGTGTCGTTAGATGAACAGATGGAATATATCATCAATCTTTTCAAAGATAGAGTTGAAGTTTCATTTTACGAGATAGTATTATCAATGACGGAGAAGATCCGCATCGTTGTAACATTTATTGCAATTCTTGAATTGATGAAGCAACATCTTATCGCGATCAATCAATTTGATTCATACGGCGATATAACATTAGTGAAATTACAGACTGAGGCATAACGAATGAGCGATGAGCAAGCCGAGGTAAAAACGGAAGAAGTTGAGGTCTCTACCGAATTGAAGAACATCATTGAGGCGTTGATCTTTGCGAACGACGAACCAATGACTGTGAGGTTCATTCGTTCGATTATGGATGACGTCAATAAAGATATTCCACCGGCAGAACATTTTATCGTCAATGCTGAGATCATTCGTAAAGCGGTTGGCGATCTCAACCGTGGATATGGAAGAATAGGGAGCGGATTTCGTATCATTGAAGTTGCCGGAGGATTTGTCTATGCAACGCAGGAACAATTTTCATCGTGGGTAGGGAAATTAGCCAAAGAGAAAGCGCGTCGTCGTTTGTCGCCAACCGCTGTTGAAACACTTGCGATCATAGCATATAAACAACCGATCGCAAAAGGTGAAGTTGAATTTATCCGAGGGGTGAATGTTGATTATATCATCAATGCGTTATTGGAAAAAGATCTTATTCATATAACGGGAAGAGCGACCACGCCCGGCCGTCCGTTGTTGTATGGAACGACGCAAAAATTTCTTGAACACTTTGGCTTGAATGAACTTTCCGATCTGCCAAAGCCGCGCGAGATTGAAGAACTGATCGGCGAAACGGAATTAGAAGTTGACCGAAGACTTCTTGCAGAACAACAAGAACTTGAGTTCAAAGAAGATCTTGAAAAGAAAATGGATGGAAACGAAGGTTCTAAAAATAAACCTCAACGAGGATCGAAGATAAAATTAGAGAACGAAGTTAAAGCAGAGGAACGAAGAAAAAAAGGAGAGTCATTATCAGAAAGCAATCAGAAAATAATCGAAAAGGCGGCGGAGATCGAAAACATTCCGACAGTCGACACACCGATGATCGAAAACGCACAGGCGCATCCGGAGGCAAACGTTCGAGATCATTTGGAGACAAACGAACAGGATCATTTGGAGAGAAGCGTTCAGGATCATTCGGAGATAAAAGATCACGAAAACCAAATGAACGATCAGGGTCGTTTACGGGAAAACGAAACGAAGACACTTTCAGAAAGTTCGGAAGCAGTTCTGAACGAAGTGGGAGCGGAAGATCAAACGACCAACGAACAGGATCTTTCGATAAACGAAAATCTGATGGAAAGCCCCGGAGAAAGTTCGGAACCCCGGCCGATGGTAAACAATCAAGTCCGCCCGATGGCAGAAGAGGTGGCGGATCATTCGGTTCAATCGATAAAAAGCGAACACCGCGACCAAGCGCAAGACCGACAGATCGAATCAGGAAGCGGCCAGGGATCAGGGTGGAGCAAGTGGAAGAACAAAGTGAAAACGTTCTTCCAGAAACTCTTCGCTTAAACAGATTTCTTGCGATGGTTGGTGTTGCCTCTCGGCGTGCAGCGGAAGAAATGATCGCTAACGGCGAAGTGGAGTTGAACGGAAAGATCGTTACGGAACTTGGTACGAAAGTGAATCCGCAGCACGATGTTGTCAAGGTGAATGGACAAACATATTCCCTTGCCCAAAAATTGGTGTACATTCTTTTAAATAAACCAAAAGATCTCATTACAACTGCCAGTGATGAAAAAGGCAGGCGTACCGTTCTTGATATTATCAATATCCGTGAACGCGTTTATCCGGTCGGTCGGTTAGATAGACAGACTACAGGTGTACTACTTCTTACCAATGACGGGATGCTTGCCAATAAACTAATGCATCCTTCCAGCGAAGTGATAAAATCATATCACGTTTCCATCGACAAAGGTTTGGATCAGGTTCATGCAGAAAAACTTGCCCGCGGTGTATTTCTTGAAGATGGTAAAACAGCTCCTGCGGAATTGGAAGTCATTCCCGGAACAAAAAATCGTGAGATCGTGATGCATATTCATGAAGGGAAGAATCGACAGATCCGAAGGATGTTTGAATCGTTCGGTTATGAAGTGGAACGACTTCATCGGGTTGAATATGCCGGATTGAATGTGCATGGATTGCAGCGAGGGATGTGGAGAACGTTAACCGAAAAAGAGATTAAGAGTTTAAAAGCGTTAGTGAGCGGTGAAGAGAAAAGAGAACTGACGCGCAATGATAAAAAAAATGAGAAGTAAATACGTACCATTGAAAATAAGGAACAGTGTCATATGAATTTTGAACGCAGTTCAGGAATATTATTGCATCCAACTTCACTTCCTGGTCCGTATGGCTCAGGAGATTTGGGTTCATCATCGTACCATTTTATTGAATGGCTGATCGTTGCAGGTCAAAAAATTTGGCAAACGCTTCCACTCGGTCCAGTAGGAATGGGAGATTCGCCGTATATGTGTCTTTCTGCTTTTGCTGGTGAGCCGATGTTGATCGATCTTGAAGAATTAGTAACACGAGGATGGCTAGCGAAGAATGAACTGGAAAATATTCCTCAGTTCAGTCCAAAGAAAGTACATTTTGGGAATGTGAAAGAATTCCGGATGAACAAATTACGGATTGCTTCACAGAATTTTTTCAAAAAGAATTCTAAGACAGAAATGGAAGATTTTCAATCATTTTGTAAAAAGCAGCGATTATGGCTTGATGATTACGCGTTGTTCATGGCACTCATCCAAAAATATAATGGAGCTGAGTGGAGCACATGGGAAAGTGATCTCGTTACGAGAGAATCTTCCGCGTTAAAAAAAGTTCGAAAAGAACTTGAGAATGAGGTTAATTTTTGGCAGTTCACGCAGTGGTGTTTTTTCCGTCAATGGTTTGCCGTTAAAAAATATGCAAATGAACGCGGAATAAAAATTGTTGGCGATATCCCGATCTTTATTGCGTACCAAAGTGCCGATGCATGGGCAAATCCGCATTTGTTTCATCTTGATAAGAATATGAAACCAAAAGTTGTTGCGGGTGTTCCTCCGGATTATTTCTCTGTAACTGGTCAGCGATGGGGAAATCCACTCTATGATTGGAAGGCGATGCATGAAGAGAATTATGCATGGTTCATCAATCGTATCAGAACAACACTTGAACTTGTTGACATTGTTCGTATCGATCACTTCAGAGGATTTGCTGGGTATTGGGAAATTCCCGCAACAGAAGCAACAGCTGTTAAAGGTAAATGGGTAAAAGGTCCTGGAGCAAAATTGTTTGATGCAATTGAAAAGAAGCTTGGAAAGATGCCGATTATTGCAGAAGATCTTGGCGAAATTACACCGGATGTTGTTGAACTACGAGACCGTTATGACTTCCCTGGAATGAGGATTTTAC
>JANXZD010000020.1 GCA_025355705.1 Bacteroidota bacterium
GAATGACAGACGACGAGATCGGTAAACATACTGTGTATCGTCCCGTAGGCTGTATTGACTGTCTAAAAGGATATAAAGGAAGAGTCGCAATTCATGAGGCTCTTTATTTTACCAAGGATATTCGGCAATTGGTATTAGATGCAGGTGATTCTATTAACGAAGAAGAACTTCGACAAGCCGGCATTAAGAATGGAATGATCACTCTTCGAGAACGTGCATTAGATTTATTGAAAACCGGTGTAACATCTATTGATGAAGTAACAACAGTTACGAGTGACGATTAAATAAAGATTGATACTGATTATGGGCCTTGGCCAAACAATGCTAACATCGTTGTTTCTTGTGTTGCTTTCATTGGCAGTGATAAGCGGTAATCGACTTATGCTTGACAGGAACACTTCTTTTTATGAACAAGAAGCATATAAACAAGCAGCGATTCTTGCTAATGAATTGCTGCAGGAGATTGTAAGAAAAAAATTCGACTCTCAAGTAACAGGAAGTTATGACACAAGCAAATCAGTTTACATGCTTCAATCGCAATTCGATGCAGCAGGAAGTCTTGGTCCGTCTGCAGCTGCTGCATCGTACGTTAACCCGGGCGGTGTTGCTGACACATTTCCTTATAAATCTATTAAGAATACCGATGGGAACTTCTTTGATGATATTGATGACTATAAAGGTTATAAAAGATCTGCAAACTCAGGATCCCTGGATGGTTTTATTCTTACGGTCAATGTATATTATGTCAGCGTCAGTAATCTTGATGTAGATGCTAACTCTCAACGATACCGAAAAAGAATAGACGTTACAGTTTCAAATTCAAAATATTTAAGAAAAAATTTGATTTTCAGCACAATTGCAGCATACTAATGGCGGTTATTTTAGATATACTTGGTTCGTTTGTGATTCGCGCAGCGATTGTTGTTGTTATTCTTAATTTGATGATTAATCTTCATCAAGAACTTTCAAAAAATACAGAAAGAATATATTTGAATACGAGCCTGTATGGTTCTGGTGATACAACACTTGCCAAATATAAATTTCTAGGTGGTGTTAGCCAAGTGATTGCTTCTGATATTAAATTGGCGGGATTTGGAGCATCAAAGATTTTCGCAACGGCGCAAAGCAATGATGTTAGTTTTTATGCAGATACTGGAAATGCTGGAACTTCTCAAACGATTAGATATTATATTAGCCCAACATCACCTGCAACCGCCCATAAAATTTTATATCGTACTGTTGATGCGGGAACACCATTAGAAGTAGCTAGGGATGTGATTACATTTAATTTATTGTATTACAAAGTAGATGGTACATTGGCTTCTTACGGAATAAATGTCTCTGGAATTAAATCGATATACATAACATTAGTTATGGAATCAAACATGACGGAGCAAACATATCAAGGTGCTCTAAATGATACTCTAGCGCTTCAGGCAAAATGGGAGAGACTTTTTTTCCCCGAAAACCTATAAATTTTCTCTCATTTATAGTGTAAAACGGCTTTTTCGTCGTTTTTGTGACATTGGTCATTAAATAGGGCCATTATTAGAGAGTTCTAATAATTATTTACTTGCGGTGAGATGGAGTTTTTGCTAATTTATACACAGTTATTAAACCAACAATATAAATCATGGGTACATCAAAAGTCATAATGCTAACTGGGACCTACCTAATTTTAGGTATGTATACCATTAGTTTTGGCGTTGCCGATGAATCAAATTTTCAACTTTCCACAAACACTGCAAATACAATACAAGCCGAACAGATTGCACGAACTGGTATTGCATTAGCAATGACAAAAATGGGAAGTAATTCTTTGATGAATTCATATTCTGGAACAACTGCTATAGTAATGAGTGGTAATGTAGTATATTCCGCTTCTCCAACTGGTTTGCCAGCATCTCAATCACAGATCACATCAACTGGTACTTTTAACGGGAAAACCGTTACAATGAAGGCAGTGTTCAGTTATGACAGAAATCGATGGAGAATCATTCGAATGTACACTCCTCCAACCGCGTAACACCGTGTTTAATCTTTAAATTTCCTCTGCTATTTCAATCTTAATCTTGTCTTGCAATTCGTGCACATTTTTTCTAATTTCATCACGTCGGAATTTTATATGTATTCCTTCTTTTTGGGGTAACAAAGTTCTATATCACATTATAACGCAACCTTCCAATTAACTGACAATGATTTTCGTTAGCAATATCGCATCATCCACAATTTCTTTCTTTCCCACCGTTCGCCGAATGGGTTTGTCCACGTTAGCCATACTTCTTTTTGTTGTCTTTTCGTGTTCCCAGGTATCAGAATTTATTCCAAAGAGCAGAAAAGAATTTCAAAAAGATATTCTTGCAGAACAAAAAGAGCGAAAGCGGATTTCATCATCAGGGATTCTCTCCGTAACAAAAACAAAGTTTATCTTTCGATTTGGGAAAGTTGATAAAACTGGAACGACGGAATCTCTTATTCGATATGATAGTAAAGGAAACAAAACAAAAGAAACATTATACAGCGCAAGGGATGGAAAAATTGAATCAACAATTTCTTATGCATATGATAAAAACGGGAATCTCTTTGAAGAAATAACAAAGAAGAATGAAGTTTCAACAAAAATTATTCATCGGTATAACATATCAAATCATAAGATCGAATCAGTATTCTATAAATCTGACGGAGCCGTAGAAAGGAAGATTTCGTACGTCTACGATGATTCAGGATTACTTCTCGAAACAGTTGGTCGATTGGATGATGGCAGGATTTTCATGAAGGATACATATCTTTATGATGGAAATGGAAATGTTATTGAGTTCAAAAATAACCTTAAGAAATATGTAATGGAGTATGATCAGTTTGGTAATATCACTTCAGTCTCTAAATTCAATAGATATTTTAAGGCACAGGATAGTATTCAATTCAATCTCAATGAAGTATTTACAATGGAATATAATCGGTTCGGAAATCTTCTTGAATTGCGTTCATTGAGGCCGGATAATACTTTGAAAGCCAGAACAAAATATCTCGTCAATGAAAATGGCCAGATACTTGAAGAAAAGGAATTTACCGCCGAAAACAGATTGGTGTATTTCAGGATATTGAAATATGATAAGAATCAGAATTTAATTGAAGAATCAGGTGTGGATCGTGCATTAAAGTTCAAAAATATTTACAAATACGATTCGAGAGGCAACAAAACGGATTGGATATCGTACGATCAGATCAATGAACCGATTACACTGATGAAATATTCTTTTGGGCGCTATGCAGAAATGAATGCCCAAGGCAATCAAGTTAAATCAAAAGAATTTGACTCACTTCTTATTGGCAACAATGGTGACCCGCTCGAGAAGAATGAATTTTTTCAAATACTCGGATGTCGTATCATTGCTCCAGACGGAACATATCTCGGTTCGATTCTTGCCGATACTGCAAACCCTCAATCAATTATCAATACTGGGGGGCAATATGGGTTCAATCAATCGCAAGCAAGCATCTTTAATTCTACAATTCCATATGGCGGAGCCAATGGATTGTTCAGCCCATTTAATCCTGAAAGTCCCAGCCCACCGTCAATTTATAAAGATGGAAAGTTCTTTACCTATTTTACTGAGAACGAAAATTTTCGTCCGCGTTCTTCACCGCAACTTCTTGTTCAATTCTTAAAAACATTGGCTCATCAACATTAATGGCCTATCATTTTCACCCAAAAACCTGCATTGTCAGGTTTTTTTGTTTTTCATATAATAATTGAAAAAACAAGCTCTTTTGCGTATCTTCTATTACGCAAAGAGTATTATTTCATACAATCCCTCTTAGGGATTTTTTATTATCGGGAGATTTTTTCGTAATGCAGTATAAGAAACGAACACATACGGGTGGAGAACTTCGCTCATCACATATTGGACAGATGGTTACGCTAACAGGTTGGGTAGATACAAATAGAGACCTTGGTGGAGTGATTTTTATTGATCTTCGGGACCGGTATGGAAAAACCCAAGTTGTATTTAATCCTCAATTCAGTGAATCCATTTATGCTCTTGCAAAAGAATTACGTACAGAATTTGTCATTTCCGTTACAGGAAAAGTTGAAAAGCGACCTGCAGGAACAGAAAATTCAAAATTAGGAACGGGAGAGATCGATGTTCTGGCCGAAGAATTAACGATCATCAATAAAGCCGAAACAACGCCGTTTCCAATTGATGATAAATTGGAAACTAATGAAGACCTGCGGTTAAAGTATCGATATCTTGATCTTCGCAGAGCTCCGATGCAGGCGAATTTATTGCTGCGGCATCAAATGTATCAGATCACTCGGCGGTATTTTGATGAATTTAATTTTATTGAAGTTGAGACCCCAGTATTAATGAAAAGTACGCCTGAGGGGGCTCGAGATTTTCTAGTCCCAAGCCGAATAAATCCCGGAAAATTTTATGCACTGCCGCAATCGCCGCAGACGTATAAACAGATTTTAATGGTCGCAGGATACGATCGATATTTCCAGATTGTCAAATGTTTCAACGATGGTTTGAATATCTATTTCATCAACAAATGACATTTCAACATCAATTTGAGTGAATTCAAGCTGCCGATCTGCACGAAGGTCTTCATCGCGGAAACATTTGACAATCTGGAAATATCGATCGTATCCTGCGACCATTAAAATCTGTTTATACGTCTGCGGCGATTGCGGCAGTGCATAAAATTTTCCGGGATTTATTC
>JANXZD010000033.1 GCA_025355705.1 Bacteroidota bacterium
AGAGATTACAAAGTTGGTCAATGGAAATTTTGAAGCAGGGAAATACAGTGTCGAATGGAATGCTATGAAACTTTCCAGCGGAGTGTATTTCTATAGAATGAATGCCGGAAATTTTGTTGAAACACGAAAACTTGTCTTTCAAAAATAATAAAATTCTTAAAATAATAATGGACTCTATTAATAGAGTCCATTATTATTTTAAACCAAGGAAAAGTGAAAACAAACAATCATCGTTTAGCATCGCTATATATGCATGATTTGGTAATTTTGACTGAAACAGCGGCATAATTATTCTCATATTCAATGTATTGCTTCTCCAATTCTCATTCGCTATTTTCACAAAGACAAAAATGTGAATAGCTATGCTCACCCGTACTGAAATACGACATATCTTCAATACGTCAAAGAATTTCAATGAATTATTCGATGCATTCAATGCAGCGATTCATCAGGGGATTGATGATGTAGAGATCTATCGCATTCTCTTTTGGAATGATTCACTTGGAAACGACGAACTGATATTGTTTGGTGAAAAACTGGCAAAAGAATATCGCCATATTGCTTATGATGTGTACATGTGGCTGGCAAATATCTTTGAAGTGCTTTATGGTAAGAAAGACAACTACGAACTGGCGTTGGTTTATTTTCAAAAGGCTGCCGCAATAAAACCAGAACAAACCGATCCGTACCTTGATGCGTGCGATTGTTACAATCCTGATATTGATATTCCCCCGGCAAAAATGTTGATTGAATTCTTGAAGATTGGCATTGAACTTGTCAATAGTAAGAAGAGCATTGCACTTCGTTTAGCTGTTCTCTATCAGGCAATTGGTGAGAATGATCTTGCAGAATATTACCGCGTAAAATTCGATGAGGCAGGGGAAAGTCCCCTCAAATGAAACACCTCAAAGGGTACATTGCTATCTCACTCGCTGCAGTGTTATGGGGAGTTGCTGCATCTGTAGCCAAATCATTCTTCAATAAAGCTTACGAACCGCTCATCCTCGTACAAATGCGTGTGACATTATCATTTGCAGTGCTCTTTTTATTCTTCCTTACAACCAATCGATCGTTATTGAAATTTTCAATTAAGGATATTCCTCATGTTCTTATTGTTGGAATTTTAGGCGTTGCGGGATCAAATTATTTTTATTATGCAGCAATCAAAGAAACGAATGTTTCGACATCAATTCTAGTACAATATACTGCACCAGTTATGGTGATGATCTACACGGTAGTATTTCAAAAAGAGAAATTAACATTTTCTAAGATCTCAGCTCTCGTGTTATCGCTTAGTGGAATATTTTTAGCCATTGGTGCATACAATCCTGAGATCATTCAAGGCAACAAGATTGGAATAATCTATGCGTTGCTCGCCGCAGTCTCATTCTCCATTTTTAACATCAGCGGAAAATCATTAACACAGAAATATTCCATTTGGACAGGGCTGATTTATTTACTTGGCGCGGCTACTCTTTTCTGGAGTTTCATCAATACACCGATGGAAATTTTTAAAGCGAACTATTCATTTGAAGATTGGAAAGTGTTTGGCATTATTGCTTTGATCTCAATCTTAATTCCATATTCATTGTATTATTATGGCCTTCACCATATCCAATCGAGTAAAGCAATCATCATCAGTACTCTTGAACCGATCGTTGCAATAATTTCTGAGTGGTTGTTCTTGAGCGGAAGAATGGGATTCATTCAAGTGATCGGAGCGATACTTGTTATTACAGCGATCGTCGTATTGCAAAAGGATTCAAAAAATGGTAAACCTATTTTGGTGCAGGAATGAGACTTCAACGAAGAAAAAATAAAGTATTCAATGTACTTGAGCAACGTCAACCCGATCTTACGGTCGTGATGGAAAATATTCACGATCCGCATAATGTAAGTGCAATGCTTCGTTCATCGGATGCGGTAGGAATCCATGAAGTGAATCTGGTCTACACCACGACAAAATATCCGAAGATCGGCAGCAAGAGCTCTTCTAGTGCAAATAAATGGATCGGCAGAAGAAAATTTTCTTCAATTCCTGAGTGCTATCAGCAGTTACGAAAAGAAGGATTCCAAATTCTTGCAACACGATTGGATGAAAATGCGAAACAGTTATATGATTTTGATCTTACTAAACCGACTGCATTTGTTTTTGGTAATGAGCATGGCGGAGTTACTGATGAAGCTGCTAACCTTGCGGATGCAACAATATATATTCCGATGATGGGGATGATCCAAAGTTTGAATGTCTCAGTTGCATGTGCGGTAACGATCTACGAAGCATTACGACAGCGGATAGGAAAGGGATTTTACTCTAAAGCAAGATTCGACCTACAGATGTTAGAAAAATTAAAAGAGGAGTGGTTGAAAAAATAATATTTTATATTCGAGCGAACAAATGAGTTTGAACAATCACTGCTAAAAAAATCAATAACGGCCAGCCGACAATAATCCACATCCATCCGATGGAAATAGCAACAAACAATAAGGGAAAAGAGAGCAGCAGAGAAATAATATCAAATTTCTTGACAACGGAAATTGTGTTGATAGTAAGGAACAATGACACTGCAATAATAAATCCGAAAATAGAAATTTTTATCTGTAATCCAAGAACAAGTGCATAAACAGTGAATATTAGCACCAATGGTAAACGGCTTTTCCGAAAACCTTCGTGAAAGATGGATTTGTAGTTTCTCCAGTACGGCATTCCATCCTCACCAACGTTGCGGCGCATAACGAGTGCTGAGAGAAAACCATTGATCATAATAATCCCAATCCCGAAGGGGATGAGCAAAAAATAAAATCCACCGATGAGAATTTTGTTGAACCATTCGTTGTCTGAAAAAATAGGGGAGAGAGCAGTCGATAGATTTTTCATCATTTCATTAATATTGTCTGGAAATTATTTTGGTAATCTTCGTCCATACTGATTCGAGTTTGCTTTTCGCTCAAAATAGTTAAAAGTCTCACGTGAAATATCGGTAATTATTTTCGGTCCATCTTCGTTGTGCAGCAGCATCTTTGTCATAACACAGATAATATAAGGATTATTCTCAAGATAGATGATACCGACATCCGTTCTTACACCTTCAACATCGCCCCCTTTGTTTGCAATGGTAACCATTGGTGCAATACCTGATTTGAGTGCTCCATCTTTATCAAGTTTTAAGATAGATAGCATGTCATCGCAAGCTTGTTTATTCACTAAAGCTCCATTATACATTTTTTCCAGAATAGCCATAACATCTTTCGGCGTGCTGATGTTTTCTCTTCCTTCTTTCGCTGCTTGAATATCCATCATCACTCGTTGAAGTTTTGTTTTTATCGCACCGTTCTTCTGCAATGATTCATTGACATTTTTCATTCCAACAAGATCGATGAGCAGATTCGTTGCTGAATTATCACTTAACACGATCATCACTACGCAATAATCCCGAATGGAGAGAGAGACCGATTTTTCTCCGAGTGAAGAAAGTATTCCGCTTCCGCCAACTCGCGCGGAAATTGGCAATTGTTTGATATCGGTAAGATTGAATTTTCCTTCCGCAGCTTGTTTATACACTTCCGTTAAAATGTGGATCTTTATCGAACTTGCTTGTGGAAAAATATCATCTTCATTGATGAGAATCTGTTCTCCAGAGCGTAAGTCTTTAATAGCAACTCCTACAACAGCGTCAGCTTGTTCCACAATCTGGTTGATGTTTGTAATCAATTTATCTTTTAGACGATCGGTTTGTGAGAAAGAAAACTGGAATGTAATAATGACTAATAACAGTTTTATCATATTGGCTCCATTTCTAATAGTGAATACTAAGGAAAGAGTAGTGGAAAAGCAAGGAAGTGTATGGTGAACTATTTTAGTAACCACAATAATACAAAGGACGAAATTTAAATATTGAATGTAATTAAGACAACGAATTTATATATATGGCAAACATCGTTCGATTGCGATTCATAGACATTTTGGCTATTTTCCATAACGGATGATGAAACAGCATAGCACACAAACAATAACGCTTCAACGACTTCTGATTCTTCATTCTGATTATCTGAATGAACTGAGCAAGCGAAATTCTGAAACGCGGGGGACATACGAACGCACACTTCGTGAATTTATGCGATGGGTACGATTGGAACCGGAATTTGAATGTTCAACAAAAGAGGTCGAACGGTATAAGCGATTTTTACTGACCAAGAGAAAATTATCTCCTGTTTCTGTTACCATGTACCTTTCCTCAGTTCGAAAATTTTTTGATTTTCTTGTTTTGCGTGGTGTGTTATTCTCAAATACTGCAAAAGCTGTTAAAGGAGGAGAAACCAATCCGCAGCACTCACGAAAAAGCATTTCCGTTCAAGAAGTTCAGTTGTTGATCCAGTCAATTGAGCGGAAAGATGAAATTGGATTCAGAGATTTTGCCGTCGTAAAATTGATGATCAGTTGTGGTCTTTCGGAGATCGAATTGATCCGTGCGGATATTGGTGACATAGTTATGAAAAAAGGAATCATGACGTTGTCACTGCAGTTGAAAGGGAAAAAGACAAAAGATCAAACTGCGGTGATCTCTAACGATGCTAAAGAAGCGATGAAAAGTTATCTTGCTTTCAGAACCAATGCAAAAGAGATTGAACCACTCTTTATGAGTGCGGGAAATAGAACTCGCGGTCAACGAATGACATCACGCGGAATTCGCGAACGAATTAATTTTTATCTAGAGAAATCTGGGGTCAAAAACGGCGAAGCACGAAAGATCACTGCGTTATCTTTACGTTTAACGGCAATTAAAACAATGGCAGAACAGGGGGCAAGTGTGGATGAAATACGAAAAAAATTTCATATTGTAAAAGAATTGACGGTAAAGAGGTATTTGGAGCATATTGAATAATTTGTCATGGAGAATAATGACATGAAACATGTTGTGTTTTTACTGATGAGCTTATTGCTTTTCGGATGTTCATCCGGAAAATCTATCCTGACAACTCATAACGGAGAGATTACTGCGGGAACTTGGCTTGTTTACGAAGGTATCTTGCCCTGTGCCGATTGTAACGAGATCAAAACACGGTTGGAACTTTTCATTGATTATTCAAATCCAGAACCTCCATTCATTC
>JANXZD010000040.1 GCA_025355705.1 Bacteroidota bacterium
CAATGAAGAACTTTCCTCACGGTTCTGATACAGTACAGCTTCCGCACCATTAAGAGTGTTATCGGGAACGAAAAATACCGTATCGTGTGTTAAGAAGGTAAGAGTATCTCTTTAATGAAAAAAACATTCGTCATATTGATGGTAGTAGTGTACGTGATCCTCTCCATGGGAATGACCATCATTGTTCATACCTGCGGCGGGGAATCCAAAGCGATCATTGCCGTTGATAATGTAAAAGATCCGTGCTCGTGCGGTGATGAAATGTCCACCGATATGTGCTGTACCACTGAAATTAAAACGGTAAAGATCGATGATGACCAATTATCGGTCGTAACACCGGATGCTATAAAATTATTTGTTGTAGATATTCTTCCTCTCGAATCATTCTCGTTGAATACGAATCGATATTCAGAGTTCATTCCTTGTTTTTTTTCAGATACATCTCCTCCACTCTCAAATGATCTAACTGTTTCCAATTGCGTTTTCCTTATCTAAAATTTCTGTGAATGTAGTATTCACGGCAGCGATCGTCCGGCTGCTCTTCACGGCTTATTTTAAATATTTCAATAAGGAAAATCATGAAAACAACATTCTATACATCCATTCTTATCATAGCTCTCTTTTCCATCAACTCAATCAACGCATTTGCCGGTGAAAGCGTTAAGCAAGAAAAATTTAAGGTCTTTGGAAATTGCGGAATGTGCAAATCTCGCATCGAGAAGTCTTTGAAAATTTCCGAGGTAACATTCGCACAGTGGGATAAAGAGACGAAGATGCTCACTGTGGCATACAATGCAAAAGCCATCACCTCAGACTCTCTCCAAAAACTGGCTGCTTCCGTCGGGCATGATACGGAAAAATATAAAGCATCCGATGAAGTGTACAACAATTTGCCTGGCTGCTGCTTATATCGCACCAATAAAGCGCATTAATATTCGATAGCCATCAAAAATAATTCTGTGCCCGAATAATTTTTCGGACATATTATTTTTTGGTAATTAGTTACGAATGTAACCACGAGATAAATGTAAGTATATTATCTTATGGTGAGTTACAGTAAAATAAGTTACCATGACAACTTTTTGAGTGGTAAAAAGTGTGTTTTTTGCGGATCGTTTAAGGTTTGTCGAACGAAACGCGGATATATAAAATGTAACAAATGTCAAAAACAAAAAGGAAGCAAGCTCCTTCGACGAGAACTTAAAATCATCCGAGGGTTTTATCAGCAACAACCTGCGTATCGAATGGCCAGTGATCTTGGCGTAAGTTATCAAACAGTGACCAGAGTGTATCAAAAACTTCGAGAAGCAATTTATCACGTGAGCGAATTGGAATCCGGGAAACTCAAAGGGGAAATCGAACTTGACGAAGCGTATTTTGGCGGACGACAAAAAGGCAAGCGTGGACGTGGTGCAGCTGGAAAAAGCATTGTTTTTGGGCTGCTGGAGCGCAACGGACGGGTATATACCAAGGTCGTTGATTCTGTCTCGGCTGATGAACTGATGGAACATATCATCAAACACACCAAGAAGGGTTCTGTATATTTTACTGATACCTTTCGAAGTTATCGTTCGTTGAAACGTTTTGGGAAACATCATACCATTAGCCACGGAAAGAAATTTCCGAAAACGAAAAATCATATCAACGGTATCGAAGGCTTTTGGTCGTTTGCTAAACATGTATTATATAATTATCGTGGTGTTTCAAAATATCATTTCCCGATGTATCTTAAGGAAGTTGAATACCGGTTTAATCATCGAACCGATAACCTTTTGAAACTCTTTACTCAAATCTATTTTGGTTACGTTTCTAACTAATTACCTAATTTTTTTTCGGTATATTGGAATTCGTGTTCTGTTGTTATTTCTGAATTTTGCTTTGGAGATTGTATGATCGAAAGAATTATTGATTGGAGTGCCAAGAACCGCTTCATCGTTATCTTAATCTATGTTCTTATCACCGCATTCGGCATTTATGCAGTAATTAAATTGCCGGTTGATGCTATTCCGGATCTGTCCGAAAACCAAGTCATCGTCTTTACCGAATGGATGGGACGTTCACCGGAGATCGTTGAACAGCAAGTTACATATCCTATCTCATCTGCATTACAAGGATTGCCGGAAGTAAAAGCGGTTCGTGCTACTTCGATGTTCGGAATGTCATTCGTATTTGTCATCTTTAATGACAATACCGATCTCTATTTCGCACGCAATCGTGTCATCGAAAAACTCTCTCTTGTGCGTGCTCAATTACCTCAGAATGTCACGCCAGTGCTTGGTCCAGATGGAACAGGTGTTGGACATGTCTTTTGGTATACTGTTGAGGGAAAGAATTACGATCTGGCCACACTTCGTTCTATTCAAGATTGGTATCTGCGATATAAACTGGTATCTGTTGAAGGTGTTTCTGAAATAGCAAGTATCGGCGGTTTCGTAAAACAGTATCAAGTCGATGTAGATCCCAATAAACTCAGAGCATACAATGTCACTATAGGAGAAGTTGCGAGCGCTATACAACGGAACAATAATGAGGTCGGAGGAAAATTACTTGAGATCAGCAATGCCGAATACTTTGTAAGAGGTCAGGGGTACATCACTTCAACAGAAGATGTTGAGAATGTCTTGGTCAAACAAGGACCGAACGGCATTCCAATTCTTGTTAAGAATGTTGCTACGGTTCAGCTTGGCGGAGATATTCGCCGTGGATTATTGGATAAAGATGGCGAGGGTGAAGTAGTCGGTGGCATTGTTGTGATGCGAACCGGTGCAAATGCACGTGAAGTCATCGACAGAGTGAAACAACGAATAGAAGAAATTAAACCCGGACTTCCTCCCGGAGTCGAAGTCGTCCCATCGTATGACCGGTCAACACTTATTGAAGCCGCGATCGGGACATTAGACCGAGCACTTATTGAAGCAAGTATTACTGTTGCAATTGTTGTTTCGATTTTCCTGCTCCACTTCCGATCAATCGTCAGGATATTAATTGAACTTCCTGTTTCGATCCTGCTCGCATTTATATTAATGTATCTTTTTGGCATCACATCAAATATCATGTCTCTCGGTGGAATAGTCCTTGCGATTGGAGTTATCGTAGATTCTTCGGTGGTGCTGGTTGAGAACGCTTACCGGAATATTGCTAATGCCATTGCTAAAAAAGGACATCTGACGAACGATGAGTATCGTGATATTTCAATCATGTCGGCAAAACAAGTCGGTAGAGCTATCTTCTTTTCTGAGCTGATCATTCTTGTTGGTTTCCTACCGGTCTTTTTACTCACCGGACAAGAAGGCAAGATGTTCCATCCTCTGGCCTATACAAAATCGTTTGTGATGATCGCTTCAGCAGCAGTCGTAATCACACTGATTCCAGTATTGATGACAATGTTGATGCGAGGTAATTTCAAACCTGAAACGGTCAATCCCGTCACTCGGTTCTTCATTAAAATCTATGAACCTGTTATTCACTGGGTGTTGAAATATCGAAAGACAACAATTGCAATCAATATCATCGCATTGCTTATCACCGTTCCAATGCTGCTCTCAATCGGATCTGAGTTCATGCCACCGTTGGATGAAGGTTCGTTGCTCTATATGCCGGTTACCCTCCCCAATGCTTCTGTCACCGAAGTTGCACGAATCTTGTCTTTACAAGATAAGATCATTCGCAGCGTTCCTGAGGTGCATCATGTTCTCGGCAAAGCCGGACGAGCGGAAACAGCAACAGATAATGCTCCAATAAGCATGATTGAAACGATTATCATTCTAAAGCCGAAAGATCAATGGCGACCAGGCATCACGAAAAAAGATATCGTTCAAGAATTAGACGCTAAGTTGCAGATCCCCGGCACTCGTAACGGCTGGACGCAGCCAATCATCAACCGCATTAATATGCTCTCAACAGGTGTCAGAACAGACATCGGTTTTAAGATCTTCGGTGACAAACTTGATACTCTTGAGCACTATGCGATCAAAGCAGAGCAAATATTAAAGGATGTTCCTGGAGCGGCTGATATTGTCGCCGAACGTATCGGTAACGGATATTATGTCGATATCGCACCGAAAAAAGAGATGCTCTCTCGATATGGACTAAACATCGGCGATCTTCAAGATATTGTTGAAGTGGCTATCGGTGGACAAAACCTTGGTGTTGTGCTTGAAGGAAGAATGCGCTTCCCAATTCGTATGAGGTTTGAAAGGGAATATCGAGATAACATCGAAGAGTTGAATCGTCTGTTAATTCCGGTTCGTTCAAGCGTTGCATCAGCATCAATGTCATCTCCTTCTGGCATGGGACAAAGTGCTCCGTCCTCAAGCTCATCAGGAATGTCATCGATGGGTTCTTCGCAACAATCACAATCTCTGCAAACACCCGTCCAGCAATCATCGTTTGCCTCTTCCTCGTTGATGAATCAATCCTCGTCAAATGAGTTGACGTATGTTCCACTGTCAGAATTAGCGAATGTAAATATCGTAACCGGACCACCAATGATCAGCAGTGAGAATGGACAGCTTCGCGCCATTGTTTATATGAATGTTCGTGGCAGAGATATGGGTAATACGATGGAAGATGCAAAGAAAGCAATCACGCAAAATCTAAAACTTCCTGCAGGATATTCTTACACTTGGAGCGGACAGTATGAACATAAAGTCCGCGCACAACAAACACTGACGTACATTATGCCGGTCGTTTTTCTCATCATTTTTGTTTTGCTCTACTTCACATTCAAAGATTATGTGGAATCACTCGTTGTTATGCTTTCAGTTCCTTTTGCATTGATCGGCGGCGTGTATATGATTTACATCCTCGGATATAATTTATCTGTAGCAGTGTGGGTTGGATTTATTGCGCTCTATGGAATCGCAGTTGAAACCGGTGTTGTTATGGTTGTCTATTTACACGAAGCGCTCGATAAAAGATTAACAGCACATCAACGCGGCGAACGAGGTGAAATAACAATAAAAGATATTTATGATGCCACGGTTGAAGGCGCCGTCTTACGATTGCGTCCAAAATTAATGACTGTTGCATGCAGCATGGTCGGACTTATTCCTGTGATGTGGTCAACTGGCGCCGGTGCAGATGTAATGAAGCCATTAACCGCCCCGATGATCGGCGGGCTATTCACCTCGGCGGTTCACGTTCTCGTCGTTACACCGGTGTTGTTCGTCATGATGAAAGAACGTGCATTGAGAAAAGGAACTCTTGAAGTATCAAAGATGGCAGACTTTATTAAGGAAGGAGAATAATTATGACAAACAAATATCTTATATGGATTATCTCTTTTCTTTCAGTAACAGCATTCATTCAGGCTCAATCTGTTGATTCATTGATCCGTGAAGGATTGAAAAATAATCCTCAACTGAAATCATACGAATATCAAATTCAGGCAGCAGGTTTTCGTGCTAATGCGTCACAAGCGTTGCCGGCACCAACAGTTGGATTGGAATTCAGTCAGATACCAACCAATAGTTTTAATGTTTTGAATGATGCAATCTCGAATAATATTTCGTTCTCACAAATGTTCATGCTTGGCGGAAAACTTTCTGCAATGTCCGAAGTGGAAAAGAAAAAAGGGAAAGTTCTCGAACAAAATCAAGGCTCTCTTGCTGTTCAACTTCGCGCAAAGATCAAGATGAATTATTATCAGTTATGGTTGATTGATCGACAAATAGAGGTGCAGCAACGAACCATATCTTTGCTAAACGAGCTTGCACAATTTATGCTCCCTCACGTTCAAACAAACAGAATGAGGCAGGCAGATCTGTTGACTATTCAAGCGGAAGTTTCTTCAGAGCAATCCAAACTAACAGGAATGCGGTCGAAACGAATAAATATTCAAAACACGATCTTTTCGTTGCTGGGCAGGGATGATTTTTCCACAGTGATCACAACCGATAGCACTCTCACTTTAAGTTCAATGATAATTTCGGAATTTCAATTGGCAGAGAAAGTGAAACAGGTAAATCCATCTCTTATTGCGATGGACAGAATGAAAGAGATGAATGAATCGATGATCGCCTCCGCAGATAAAGATCTCATCCCCGATCTGATGGTTCAAGCAATGGTTATGCGCATGCCGAACGGTATGATCTTGACCGGAGGATCACGATCTATGGATGCTATTCAGCAAAGTGTTGCCGGAATGCCGATGCAGCAAACGGATTGGATGTATAGCATTATGGCATCTATAACGTTGCCTTTTGCACCATGGTCAGCAGAACGATCAACAAGCAAAGCAGATGAAATGCGTGCAACGAATTCTAGTATTGATGCTGAAAAGAATGCCATGCAAAGAGAAATGCTCTCTTCCTTACGTTCAGCGATCAACAGATACGTTACTGCTGATACTTTGTCGAAGCAATATACAACTTCGATCATTCCTCTCACTCATGAAGCAGCAGAAGCACAAACAGTTGCATATCAAATCGGTCAGATTCCTATATCTACCGTGCTTGATGCACGAAGAATGGAATTGATGAAACAAGATGACTATCTGATGACATTGGTAGATCGGCAGATGGCATTAACAGAAATTGAAATGATGGTTGGTGCACCAGTACAATAATTTATGAACAGTTTATTAAGGTACCTATTATGAAAACATTTATCATAACACTCTCAATAGTTCTTATGCTCATTGTCTCTTCGTGCGGAAAGTCATCTTCTTCACATCAAGGACACGGAGATTCGACTTCAACAGCACAATCGGCAGATTATTATACTTGCCCCATGCATCCGCAGGTTCATATGGATAAACCGGGAGTTTGTCCTATTTGCGGAATGGATCTTGTAAAAGCAAGCAACAGCAGAAAAATGAAAACTTCGTCGGATGAACCGATGATTCCTCTGAATGACAGAGATCAGATTCTTGCAAATGTTTCCACTGTTGTTGTCGGCTATGAACAAATAGAACATACCGTCCGGTCCTTCGGCACATTAGAAATCCCCGAGCCAAATAAAACAATTATCAGCGCTCGTTTCAACGGACGTATTGAAAAATTATTTGTAAACGCAGTTGGTACAAAAATCAAAAAAGGGGAGCCGCTTTTCGATGTTTACAGTCCAGATATTGTGCAGGCGGAAAATGAATATCGCCAAGCATTCACAAGCACTTCACAAACCCGTGATAATATTTTGACTTTTGCAAAATCAAAATTACAATTGCTCGGATTGACGGAAGAACAAATTCGTACACTTGAATCTCAAGAAACAGTACCGCTTGTCATAACATACCATTCCCCTGCAGCAGGCATCATTATTGATAAAAAAATTGTTGAAGGAGTTTACGTTACGGAGGGCTCTTCCCTCTACGATGTATCCGATATATCGACATTATGGAATATTGCAGATGTTTATGAAACAGATGCGACCCATATTCGAATTGACGAACATGCAACACTATCAATCGCAAGTTATCCAGACCAAACATTTTCTGCAATTGTATCATTGATTTATCCCGTTGTAAATCCACAATCCAGAACTGTAAAGATTAGATTATCAGTGAATAATACGAATGATAAATTGAAACCAAATATGTATACCGAAACGACATTTCTTCGAAAGAAAGATAAAGCCTTAACAGTTCCTGTCAGCGCAGTTCTCATCACAGGAAAAAGAAATCTCGTTTACATCAAAGCTGAACATGAGAATCATTTTGAAGCACGCGAAATAGGAATTGGAACACGATTCAACGGTAAATACGAAGTTACGTGGGGACTTGTAGAGGGTGAAGAAGTCGTCAGCGAAGGAGGTTATCTCATTGATTCCGAGAGCCTGTTAAAAACAGGCGGCGGTGTGGGGCATCAACATGGAACCACGAACGCTCCAGATGAAAAGAAAGAAATGCCGGGCATGAAAATGGATTAAAAGACAGAGAGTTAACTAAAAAATAAATTCACTTAATCATAAAGACTGTCATTGCAAACACCAGGCAGAACAGAGAATGTTAAGAAGTTTATCAATGAACGGATTCAGGAAAATATATATACACCGTTACAAATAGTTGAAATGGTAACAAAAAATTATGGCGGCAAAAAGACCATTTAACAAAATACATCATTCATAAAGGAGAACTAAAATGAAATACACTCATATGTTTGCAGCGTTGTTAATAGTTACGCTGGTTATTGTAAGCACATCTGTCATCACTGCTCAAGGCAAAAAGGATAAATCTTGTGCCGGAGGTTGCAGTGCCGGAAATGAGATGGCACTGGCAAATATGCAGGACCATGGCCAACATAAGCATGCACAAGACAAAAAAGATACGACCGCTAAAAAGGAAGAGATGAACATGCAAACGGAATATACTTGCCCAATGCATCCTGAAGTGAAATCTGATAAACCCGGCAAATGCCCAAAATGCGGTATGGCATTAGTTGAGGTAAAGAAAGAAAAAACGTCGCTAATAAAACAGAAGATGAAGGCAATGATGGCGGGAAAATACAATTGCTGCATCGAAGATGCGTGCGATGAATGTTTAAAAACTGAAGGATCATGCGATTGCAAGAATGCTGTGAAAAATAATAAACCTGTCTGCGGCGAATGTTACGACGGATGGCAGCATGGAAATGGAGCTGTTTCTGGAAAAAGCGCTAAAGATATTAAAAAAGAGCAGGAGCATAAACATTAATTCATGAATCCATTGGATGGTAGTCTGCATCAAACTATTATAAAAGGTTACAAGAATACGTATTCCATCATTTCATATGATTTACTTTTTAGGAGAACCATAATGAAACAATTTTTTGTGCTAGTCATTGCTACTTTTTTTCTTTTCGGATGTAAAAAAGATGAGGCAACATCCGCAGTTATATCTACTTCTTCAGCTCTCACGATTTTGCCAACCGATAATCAAGCAAGCGTTTCGCAAGATGCTACGATAACACTTTCGTTCGAAAAGACAATAGACAAAACAGTGGTTGAGAATAATTTCCGCCTGATAAATAGTTTGGCTTATATCGATTCTCTCTGTCCTGTCTCAAAAACAATGAACCATGGAACAATGTCGATGTCAATGATGGACAGTGTCAAAATGAATCACTTAGATAGTATCCATGGAATAAGAGGAACATTTACGTGGAGTGCTGACAATAAAACTTGTTTCTTCAGACCTGATTCTCTCCTGCGTCCAGGAATGCAGCATATGGTTCATTTGCGTGAAGCAATGACAAAAATGATGGAAAGCAATATGGGTTCAATGGGTATGATGGGACGAACAGGTATGGGTAATGGAATGGGGATGACATTTCATTTCACAACAAAAATTACCGGAAGCCTGAGCAGCGATCACGCTTCTCATCATCCATAAGGAGTATTATGATAAAATTTAAATTATTTATTATTCTCATTATTATTTCTGTTTTGGTTTTGCCATTATCATCATGTATGCATGCAATGATGATGGGTGGTCACGATAATCACAGTGAACACCAATCAATGACTATAACAAAAGAAGTCGTTCATGGAGAGAACGCTCTCTCTGTTTCAATTCCTCCAATGACAATCGAAAAAGAAGGAACAATAATAATAACACTTCGTTCAAAATCCAGTTTAGCGGAAAGTGTAGAT
>JANXZD010000057.1 GCA_025355705.1 Bacteroidota bacterium
AGATATTGTTCTATTCCAACTTCGGAATTTGGTAAGTGTGTTTCATAAGAATTGATGGCGAATTGTTTCCCATACTTTGCATGTGATGTCCAACTGCCGGAAAGAGAATATTCTTCTCCATCCCTCGGATCGTGAAGATAACCAACCGCGGTGAACTTCTTTCCACCGCCATCAAATGATGCGATTAAATATGCATTTTCATTGTTGTAGTATATAATTCGCTCAAGAATAGCACGAATTGTTTCAGGGAGATTGTCGATATTATTTTTTTTGGGGAACGCCATTTATAAGCGCTCTCTAACTGCTTTAGATATTTCATCAACGGTAATCAACTTCATACATTCCATATATTCAGTTCCTTGCCTAAAACAGCTCGTCGTTCTACAGGGTGAACAGAATAATTTCTTGAACATTGGCAAATGTCCTTCATTCTTGTCATACGGAAACCATATCCCAATAGGTTCCGGTCCGAAGATTCCGATCGTTTTTGTGCCAACAGCAACTCCGATGTGCATCGGGCCGCAATCATTTGAAACAAAAACATTTACTTGTGATAATACTGCTGCTAATTCTCGTACGGGCAATAATGGGAGAATTGTAACACGTGAGGAGTAATCTTTTCTAAGATACTTCATCAATTCTCCGTCACGAGGACCGGGGCTCAAAATGATCTCACATTCTGTCTCAGTCATAATATTTTTAATGAGTCCTGAAAAATGCTCTTTTAACCATATCTTGTTGGGCCACGTGGCTCCGGGATGGATCGCTATGATCTTATGAGAGATATCGACTCCTAGCAATTGCAATGTCTTTAATGATTCAGACTTCTCTGATTCCGTTAAATATATTTCAGTTTTATAATGTTTAGGTTCAATCCCTAATGGTCTTAAAGACATGTAATGAAAATCGATTGCCGATTTTAAAGAACCATCATCACTTATCCTATGCGTATATAATTTCCCTCGACCTTTCGATTCTCCTCCAATGCGCATCATTGCCCTAGTTGCAAATGTCATCAACGCACTGCGCGGATTGCTGTAAAGATCGATGGTGAGATCAAATTTTTTGGAGAAAAGCAGCGCATACATTTTCAATTGATATGTAAACGAATCGTTTGAGAAATCGAACGGAATAATATCATCAAGAAATGGATTGTTCTGAAGTAATGAGACCGCTTTTGCATCGCCAAGATATGAAATATGCGCTTCAGGGAATGATTCCCGTAATGTACGAATGATCGGTGTTGTGAGAACAACATCACCAATATATTTCATTCGTGTTAGCAGGATATTTTTAAATTTCATTTCGTTCTTCTCCAACGATCGATATGATATTGCCAGAATGATTCATTCACAGAGAATGGAACCAATGCATAATATGGAATATTCTCTTCCTCACGTCGAAATTGAATGGGAAACGACCGCTCGCCAAAATTATAAAACCATGTTTCCAAGTTTCCATCTCTACATTCTATAAAATCAGGAATTCCACAGATGATAAATACAATGCCCATTGGCGTTTCAGCACCATTGACACATTCTGTAAACAGTCTATTTGCCTCAACAATCCTTTGCTCAAATTCATTTTTCCGATCAAAACCTCCCCGCAAATTCCAAAACTGATCGACGAGCCTGTTTTTCCCTCCTTCTTTATTGATGATCATGGAATCATACTCTTCTTCATGTAAAATATAGCGCATTGCCGTAGTAAATTCCTTTAATGAAATTGATGATTGCAATTTACGATCACTGAAGAAATAATTGGACGATAATCGAACAGAATCCGTTCTTGAGTTTCGTAATATGACGATATTCCTATCAATTTTATTATAACCACGATCCGGCAGTGGATAAAATTGGATAATTTGTTGCATATCATTTTTCTTTATAACGAACGTTGAATCTATTTTGTAATATATTGAATCAAATTCTACACTACATTCCTCTGCCCCCATTTGGTATGGAGGTTCTAAATACGCAAATGAACTATCATTTTTGTCGTGTTTTTTTGATTTCAAATATGTTTCTGATATTGTTATCGTATCGTCCACGCGAAGATTATACAACTCTTGGTATATCCCAAAGGAATCATTTACGAAAGACAATGGGGTTGGAAATATCGGATGAAGCGATATTTTTTTTCCATCGGTAACGGTCGTATCCAGCAACAGTAAAGTGCTTGCCGTGACACCAATGTTTGAAAATTTCTTCGCTTCATACTGTGTGATTTGTTTATACCGTAATTGCGAAAGATGATCGGTTGAAACAACCTCCAGGATATATTTTGACGGTTTCATAACAAAGGACTGCATCAGACCATCAAAACGAGATGAACTAGTTTCGTCATACGTTTTTACACTAATTGAATGTTCAAGTTCTTTTGTTTGAATAATTTCTTTATTTATATTCCTGATAATAAACATAACCGAAAACGAGGCTTTG
>JANXZD010000128.1 GCA_025355705.1 Bacteroidota bacterium
TCCTCATCACCGGACAATCAACCAACGTGATTCCGCCCAACTGGCATTGGAAGATCGATCCCGTAGGCACACTACTCGCGACGCGAAAGCCATGACCATGCGCACCGACCCGATTGAATTCGAGATTCCATTCTTCAATGATGTTCAGGTATCAAAAAATATTCAAGTTCCGAAAGCCTATCTTATACCAAAGGAATTTGATGAAATAATAAAAATTTTAAAATTGCACGGAATTAAAATTGAAAGATTTAGATTATCAAAAAAGATTTGGGTTGAAGAATACACATTTGATAAGTCAAAATTTGCCTCAAAGCCCTACGAAGGACGGTATTGTGTTGACGTAAGTTGTGTTGTAACTAAAAAGAGACTTAAAATCCCCCCTGGGACATTCCTTATTCCAACAAATCAAAGAACAAAACGAGTCATTGTGAATCTTCTTGAACCGGAAGCACCGGATTCGTTTGTTAGTTGGGGATTTTTCAATGCATTTTTTGAACGCAAAGAATATGCCGAAGCGTATATAATGGAACCTATTGCTAAGCAGATGCTGGAAGTTGACGAACGGTTACGATCAGAATTTTTTTTATCTTTGGAAGATGAGGAATTTCGAAATAACCCTAAAGCACGACTTGATTTTTTTTATCAACGTTCACCATTCTTTGATGCAAAAGAAAAAAAATATCCAATTTATCGGGTTATATAAGAACAAAAGAACTATCGCAATTACTGGTCCGAGGAAAATATGCTGAAAACAATTCTTTGTATATCAAGTTATGAAAAAGGTCAAGAGTTCCTTCGTCAAGCAAAACGGCAAGGATGGAAAGTTTTACTTCTAACGTCTAAAAGTCTTGAATATGCAGATTGGCCAAAGGATCACATCGACAATATTTATTATATACCTGATGTCAACAAAGAATGGCACATGCCTGACGTTATCAACGGCGTAAGTTATCTTGCTCGCACAGAACAGATAGATAAAATTGTAGCATTGGATGATTTTGATGTTGAAAAAGCAGCAACGTTACGCGAACATCTTCGCATTGGTGGGATGGGAGAAACAACTGCACGTTATTTCCGCGATAAACTCGCAATGAGAATGAAAGCTCGTGAAACAGGTATCACCGTACCTGATTTTGTTGGTATCTTCAACTACGATCGCATTAATGAATTTATTTCAAAAGTAAAGCCACCCTATGTTTTGAAACCCAGGCTTTCTGCAGGTGCAATCGGCATTAAAAAAATTCACACCATAGATAACCTATGGCAAAAAATTAACGAACTAGGGGATCAACAATCATTTTATTTGCTGGAAAAGTTTGTACCTGGAGAGATTTTTCATGTTGACAGTATCATAGTAAACAAACAAGTATTGTTTTCTATTGTCAGTAAGTATGGACTTCCACCGATGGAAGTATCCCACGAAGGTAGAGTTTTTATGACTCGAACGATTGAAAGGGGAAGTGTTGATGAAACGGCACTACAAAACTTAAATAAATCAGTTTTGCCGTTACTTGGATTGCTGCAAGGCGTTTCTCATACGGAATATATTAAAGCATATGAAGGTGGAAAATATTATTTTCTCGAGACATCGGCTCGTGTTGGAGGAGCTCATATCGTTGAATTGATTGAAGGTGCAACCGGAATAAATCTCTGGGCTGAATGGGCGAAACTTGAAACATCTGTTGATGTTTCAAAATATAAACCAGTTCTCCTAAGAGAAGAATATTCAGGATTAATAGTTTCGTTGGCAAAACAGCAGGAACCTGATCTTACATCATACAATGATCAAGAGATTTTTTGGAAAATCAAGAAAGATTTTCACGCGGGACTCGTTATTCGTTCTCCAAAATTTGATCGTGTAGAATCACTATTGAAAAATTATACTGATAGATTCTATCAAGATTTTTTTACCTCAGCACCTCCAAAAGAGAAGCCAAATTATTGAACGTTAACAATTCCAAAGTCTGATGAGCTGTAAATCACGAAAACATTTCATAAACTCCCTTTCTTTTCGTATTTTCCTATATGAGAATTACAAACTGGGGAAATTATCCTGTCATTGATGCCACTGTATATTCGCCGGCATCCATAGATGAGTTAAAAAAAATTGTGTCGTCAAATCCGGAGATGATTGCCCGTGGATTAGGACGGTGTTACGGTGATTCATCTTTAAA
>JANXZD010000137.1 GCA_025355705.1 Bacteroidota bacterium
GGATATGGAATGCCTTCCTTTACATTGCTTGGTGAACAGATTATTCGATTTCCATTCATTCTCAATTCATCCTATCCGCATGAACTGCTGCATAACTATTGGGGAAACAGTGTTTATGTTGATTCAAAGACCGGCAATTGGTGCGAAGGATTAACGGCATATCTTGCAGATCATTTGATTGCTGAACAGCGCGGTCAGGCCGAAGATTACAGAAGAGCAACACTTCAAAAGTACACCGATTATGTCACACCGGCGAATGATTTTCCTCTCAATAAATTCCGGTCAAGATATAGTGGACCATCCGAAGCAATTGGCTATGGAAAGACATCAATGGTGTGGAATATGTTACGCGATGATGTTGGTGATGAACAGTTCACTAGAGCATTTCAAAAGTTCTATCGTGAAAATAAATATAAAAGCGCATCGTTTAGTGATATACGCTCTGCGTTCGAAACTATTACCGGGAAAGATCTTAAATCGTTCTTTGAGCAATGGATCAATCGTACCGGTGCACCGGAGTTAGAACTCTCAAATGTTTCGGTGAAGAAGGATTCACTTGGATATCATCTTGTATTTTCACTTAAACAGATCCAGAAAGACGATATATTTTCGTTGACAGTACCTGTGGCTATATCGTATGAAAAGAAAGCAGAGATCAAGAGAGTATCGTTCAATCAACGTGAACAATCGTATGAATTTACAGTTGCGGAGAATCCCGTAAAAGTACAGGTCGATCCGCAATTCAACGTATTCCGGAAACTTCATTTCAATGAAATCCCTCCTTCGTTGACAAAAATATTGGGAGCACAGGAAATAATTATTCTGCTTCCTTCAAAAGCATCCAAAGACCGTCTCGAATATTATAAAGACTTTGCAACCCGCTGGTCCGGTGATCCGACAAAAAAGATTTCCACAATATTTGACAGTACAATCACCGAACTCCCTTCAGATAAAAATATTTGGATCCTTGGTACGGAAAATAATTTTACTGCCGTTTTCAACAATAGTTTACAAGGATATTCTTCGTATGTCACAAGTGATTCAATTCGATTGAATCAGACAATATTCCAAAATACCAATCATAGTTTTGTAATCACTGCGCGGCATCCAAAGAATCCATCTGCAGTGATCGCATTTGTATCAGCAGATAGTAAAGATGCAATTTCCGGACTAACACGAAAAGTTCCACACTATGGTAAGTATAGTTATCTCGTTTTTGAAGGTATAGAACCTGCGAATATTGCAAAGGGAGAATGGTCATCGGTCGGCTCGCCGCTTGATGTTACGTTATCTTTTGTTTCAACTTCGGCAAATTTACCAAAACGTAAAGCTCTTGCAACTCTTGACCCTGTATTTTCTCCAGAACGATTGAAAAAAACAGTTGATTATCTTGCAAGCGAAGAACTTGCTGGTCGTGCTCCAGGCTCGGCGGGAATTGCCAAAGCGGCTGATTTTATTGCAAATAATTTCAAAACAGCAGGATTACTCCCTGGTGCAGATGACAGCACATATTTTCAAAGTTGGAACGAAGTTGTTGATTCGCTTGGAAATAAATCAACAGTAAAAAATATTATCGGAATTATTCCAGGTTCAAATCCTAATCTCAAAGATGAGTCAGTTGTTATTAGTGCACATTACGACCATCTCGGTTTGGGATGGCCCGGCGTAAATAAAGGAAATGAAGGTAAAATCCATTATGGCGCTGATGATAATGCAAGCGGAGTTACTGTTCTGCTGGAACTGGCACATACGCTAGGAAAATCACTGAAACCGCAAAGGGCAATTATTTTTGTCGCATTTACTTCAGAAGAAACTGGACTGCTTGGCTCAAAATATTACGTAAAAAATACAAAACGTTTCCCGGCAAAGAAAGCGATCAGTGTATTGAACTTTGATGCTGTCGGTCGATTGGGAAACAATAAGGTTTCGATTTTGAGTGCTTCAAGTGCAAGGGAATGGAGATTTATTTTCATGGGGGCAAGTTATGTCACCGGAGTTGAATCCGATATCATCACTCAAGAGCTTGATGCCAGTGATCAACGAAGTTTCATTGAAGCGGGAGTTCCCGGAGTTCAATTCTTTTCCGGAGCGAATGGAGACTATCACCGACCTAGCGATACTCCCGACAAGATCGATATTTCAGGATTGGTGAAAGTAGCTGCACTTGGACAAGAAGCATTAGTTTATTTGGGAGACAGGATCGAACAACTTGCATTTCAAGGACAAAGTGCTGCACCATCAACAAAATCGCAAACGATGGGTGAGAGAAAAGTATCGACAGGAAGTATTCCGGACTTTGCATTTTCTGGTGAAGGAGTAAAGATTGCAGATATTAGTCCCGGTTCACCTGCTGCAAAAGCAGGATTACAAAAGGGTGACATCGTTATTAAATTAGGTGAATCAAAAACAACAAATCTGCGCGAATACTCTGATGTTCTAAAAAATTACAAACCGGGTGATATTGTTGAGGTTGTTTTTCAGCGTGATGGAAAAGAACATAAAACAAAAATTGAATTAATGGCAAAATAAAAGCAAGGTAACCTTTGTACAATAATAAGGAGTGAATACTAATGAAACATAAATTCACAGGAAAAATTCCAATGATGGTGTTTATTATTGCTATAATGACAATAAATATTCAAGCACAAAAAGAAAACGAATTTCGTACATGGGAAATTCCTAATGTTGAAGAAGGAGCCGAATTTTATTTCTCACCCGATGGAAAAAGCATGATCGGTAACGCAAAATTTGACAGCGACAAAGTTCATCAAGTTTATACCTTTACGATTGAAGGAAAGAATATTGTTAAAATCAATAATGCAGGCGAGGATGCCTGTTCATTTTATTTTCCTGATGGAAAGAGGTTGATCTATACATCGACAAAGGATCATCTTGAATTGTCAAAAGGAAATTATTCCGATCCGAAAAATTATCCGCAAGGGGCTGAACTCTACTCCTGCGATTTGGACGGAAGCAATGTTCAACGACTTACCAATAACAAAAACTATGATGCCGAGGTTTCAGTTTCGCCCAATGGAAAATGGATACTCTTTTCGCGGCAGATTGATGGAATGCTGGATTTATGGAAAATGCGTCCGGATGGAAGCGAACAAACACAAATAACGTTTACTAAAGAGTGGCAGGAAGGAGGCGCCTTTTTTATTGATAATAAAACGATCATTTTCAGGGCGTGGGACATCAAAGACCAAGCTCAGCGTGGAATGCCAATGAGTATCTTCACAATAAATGCAGATGGGAGCGACAGAAAAAGAATTACGAGCGATACCGGCACAAATTGGGCGCCGCATCCGGCACCGGATGGTGAACATTTTGTATTTGTTAAAGTGCTACCGCCGCATAATTATGAAATCTACCTTATGAGCCTTAAGACTGGGGAGCAAACTCGTTTAACCTACAACGATACGTTCGACGGATTTCCGGTTATTTCTCCGGATGGTATGCTGCTCTCATTCGATTCTAATCGCGATGCTAAATCGGGTGAAAAAAAACTGCGTCCATATTTGATGGATATCTCTTCCCTTAAACTTGGCTCAAAGAATAAATAACATAGATGCTTAAGGATATTGTAATTGGTGTGTCACTATGAAATTAAATAAATATTTTCTGCCGTTCATTTTTGCTGTAATTCTTGCACACAGTCAACATTCACAGGAGGGGGAGAATAAAGATTTGCAGCATTCGGTATTTGGTCCGCCGCGTCCGGCAATTTGGGAATTTCAGCTGGGACGCATGAACCGGAGAGCTGAAGATATAACATCATTCAATTTTTACAGAAAAGATCAGAGGAATAAAACTCTTTTTTTTAAAGTATCGGATAACGATTTGAACAACAGGAGTGAATTTCGAGTTCAAGAAATTTCCGGCGGTGCTGTCTTGTTCCCTATAAACGATGACGACCGTTATCAATTAGAACTTGGCGGAACGTACGATGTCATTCATGATACAACATTGGGTGAGAAAGCTATTTATTCGAGACTAACGTACCGTCCTATACATGGATTGTGGTTCCGTTTTGGGTCCGAATATTTTGATGGTTATACGGCAGGTCATCCATCGCCGTACAAAAATACGACCCTTAACTCAAATTACTTTGTTGGAAAAGTAACCGTAGAAATGTTTTCGCTGGTCGGTCTCGTAGGTCGTGGAAAAATTAATGATGTGCTGAATACCCGATATGGCGCGGCTGGAATAGCTGAAGGACCATTCAATTTTTTTGTTCTTGGAGGATACATACAAAGTGATGAACCAAAAGAAAATGTACGGACACTTGCTATTGGTCGTGGAGCACCGTATCGTCTGGATGGTTTCCCAAGTGGAATGTTTATTTGGAAACACAGAGAGAATTACGATTTCCAGATTGGCGGAATATTTTTTGGAAATACGAATTTATTTGTTCAGCCGGCGGCAATTGGCATGAGTCAGGGTATGTTCATCAGCAGTGTTGCGTTGAGAGAAAACAGTGAACTTCGTCAGGGTCAATTGATGAGCATTACAGACGATTATCGTAATTCCGATATTACTATGTTCTATGTATATCTTGACCAGGGAATTACCATAATGCCTGGTACCGTCAATCATGTTGGTTTTAGAGCCATCCAGCTATATAAAATATTTGATGA
>JANXZD010000229.1 GCA_025355705.1 Bacteroidota bacterium
GCGGTTCAGGAAATAGCAAATCAAGAGAATGTGCCTCTAAACGGAATTCAAATTATCGATCCAGAAAAATCCGAGCTGCTGAAATCATTTTCAGAAAAATTTTGTGAACTTCGAAAAACAAAAGGAATTCAGCTTTCTGAAGCGACCGATACCATGAAGAAACCGCTCTTCTTTGGAGCAATGATGGTACGCGAAGGCTTGGCAGATGGAAGTGTTGCCGGCTCATTTTCCACGACTGGGGATGTGATGCGTGCAGGAATTCAAGTGATCGGCGTGAAAGAAGGAATCAGCGTTGTCTCCAGTTTCTTTGTCATGGTCTTTCCGACACAAATATTTTCATTTGCAGATTGTGCTGTAGTACCCGATCCGACTGCAGAACAACTTGCAGATATTGCTTTATCGACTGCCGAGAATCATGCTAAACTCACCGGTGAAGAATCGCGCGTTGCTATGTTGTCATTCTCAACTAAAGGAAGCGCCAATCATCCGCATGTTGAAAAAGTTTTGAAAGCAACACAATTAGCACAGAAAAAAAATTCAACGCTTAAACTCGACGGCGAGATGCAGCTTGATGCGGCGATCGTTCCAAAAGTCGGCGCGTCAAAAGCACCGGGAAGCAATGTTGCTGGGACTGCAAATGTTTTAGTGTTTCCGGATCTCGATGCAGGAAATATCGGATACAAACTTGCCCAGCGCCTTGGCGGAGCCGAAGCGATCGGTCCAATCGTTCAAGGATTAAAAAAACCAGCGTTCGATCTTTCTCGCGGATGTTCGGTTGACGATATTGTGAATACAACAGCAATCAATGTGTTGATTGGAGCGGTGTAGCTCTAATTAATATTTAGCTAATTATTATGAATTTATATTCCGCACAAGAGTACATTAAAAAACTTAATCTCATTCCACATCAAGAGGGTGGGTATTATAAAGAGATATATCGCGCCGATGGAATCATCTCACAGCCAAATCTGCCGGTGAGATTCAGCGGCGGGCGGGCGTATTCAACAGTGATCTATTATCTTTTAGAGAGCAGTGATTTTTCTTCAATGCATCGATTGGATTCTGATGAACAGTGGTTCCATATCGATGGAAGTGCGCTAACGATCCATTCAATTAATTCAAAAGGAAATTATACAAAGTATCATATTGGAAAAAATCTTGACACAGGAGAAGTTCCGTACGCAATTGTTTCCCATGGAAATTGGTTTGGCGGAACCGTTGATGATGCTCAATCGTTTGCACTTGTTGGATGTGTGGTTGCGCCTGGATTTGATTTTGACGATTTCGAATTGGCCAAAAAAATGAATTGACAGAGAAGTTTCCACACCATAAAGATCTTATAGAGAAACTTACTAGACTATAGAATCCTGTCGATTTATTGTTAAACTATTTCAATCAACGGCAGCAGTGCATAGCTCAACAAAAAAGCATCAAGAACTTCCACAGCCAACGGAATGAAGATGCCGTTTGGATATACATCTGTATCGGTATTTCTTACAATGAAAAATCCGGCAATAACGATCGTTAACAATGCATGAATCATTTCCGGAAACGGAATCATTCCGGTTAAGGTGGAAGCGCCTGCACACAGTACACAGGTCATCAGCCTTGCATCAAGTTTACGTAGTTTAAGGGCAACATAATACAATATTGTTTTTACGATAAAATCGATCAGCGGAATAAATGCCGTAATTTTCATTTTTTCCGCTGATACTCCGTTTCAACAGTCATCGCAATTCCGCCACGTACAGCATACGCCGCCGTTACTTTGCAGCGACGGGGTTTAAGCACTGCAACAAGATCATCAAGAATGACATTAACGACATGTTCATAGAACGTTTCTTCGTTGCGGAATGTCTGCAAATATAACTTCAATGATTTTGATTCGATAATCGATTTTTCCGGAACATATTCTATTTGCAGGGTCGCGAAATCAGGCTGGCGGTTGATGGGACCAAGGGTTGTAAATTCTTCCGTTGTCAGCGTGATGGTATAATTTCGATCTGAGTGGTGATTCGGAAACACTTCGAGTTTCTTCTGAGGAACTGAATCTTTTCCAAGAACTGAAAGATATTCTAGATCCTTTTTGGAGGTTAACTTCTTTGACATACGATCATCCTTTTTTTCTTTACAGCATTGCTTGAACGCTGAAAAGAAGGTAAAATTTTTTGTGTCTATCTTTTTTTTGTTTCAATTTTACTTGTAGAAAGAAACGTACAAAATTGATTCTTCACTCCTATAACTTCGTTGTGAGACAATTCCGAATGAATGAAAATTGTACGATTCTTCACTAAATCATGATCGAGCACATCTTTTTCTTCCTTGCTAAGGTATGGGATCTTCCACCCATCCAGATCGGACATTAAACTTTCAGATTCATTCTTCGTCCCACCGCTGTCTGTATAGATATTGATGAATCGTCCTTTATAATGATCGATCCAATACGAATACTTTTCCGTTTCGCCGTAAAGAGCATCAAAAAGGATGACATCAGAAATATTCTTCGTTAGTCCGCCTCGCATCAAACAAAACGAAATGATTCGATACGCGCCGCTGTGTCCCGCAAGGATGATGTTTCCAACTTTTTCTGTTTTTATCTTTTGTTGCTGTTTTAGAAACTTTATAACATCGGTAACGAGATTCTTTAATCCGTCCTTTTCTTCTAATCGTCCGCCAAATGAATCGGGGGAGTTTTTCGGACCTTCCGGAAAAACAAAGAGCGCATTCTTGTTACTTTCGGAAAACTGTTCGATCAATTTAAATTGCGCACATGCACTGTCAATATTATTGTTCCATCCATGAAAATAGACGACAATATTTATTTTTGCTGTCGGTTTAAATCCTTTTGGAATAAAAATTGCAACACTACTATCGCTATAATGTCCTTGCGCCGAAAATATTTGTTTGTTATAGAGCCGTCCGTTTGCACGCTCAGGATGCGGAAATGGTGCAGATGAGAATTGCGGAACGAGCATTTCGCCAAGGTGAGAATAGCGAAGTATTAATGATTGAGAAAATACATTTCCAACTATTAGTGATAGAACAGAAAATGCAAGAATAATATTTTTCATTGCTTCCTCATTTTTACTACCCGTTCGATCACTTCCATTGTTTTTTCTGCACCGGTCTGCCAGTCAAACTCTTTTGAACGGATCAATGCTTGGCTTGCCAATCGTTCGCGCAGATTGTTATCGCGGAGTAATAGAATAATTTTTTCTGCAAGTTTTTCTCGATTTCCATATTCATATAATAATCCGGTCCATTCATCCAGAACTGCATCGCGCAATCCTTGTACATTGCTGGAAACCGTCGTTGTGCCGCATGCATTCGCTTCGATCGCCGTCAATCCCCATCCTTCTTTAGCAGATGTATTGACGGCAACGTGCATCTTATTCAACCACTGCACTTTTTCTTCTTCGCTGACGAATCCGGTAAACATTACGCTGTCATTCAATCCAAGCGTATTTGTCAATTCCATCAACCGCGGCTTATCATCACCATCACCGACAATTACCAGCTTAGCATTTGAAATTATTTGTTTTACAATAACAAATGCTTCAATAAGATGATCGAATGATTTGTATTTTTTTAAACGGCCAAGCGCTCCAATCAACGGTACGGATGATTTTGAAATGCCTGTTTGACGAAAAAGACGATGATTCATTCCATACGGAACATAGTGGATTCGTTCGGTGGAAAATCCATTCTCTTTCACTTCAAGCTGTGTGCTGGGAGAATGGATCATAAAGTGGATCTTTCTATACATCGGCAGTGAGGCACGTTCTGCAAGATAGACATATGATGCTAATGGAAAGATCGTTTCTTTAAAGACGCTTGTGCCAAGCAGGTGATGAAGTTCGCCGAGAACCGGTTCTTTTACATATGCAGGAGTGTAGAATGGAATTTTATTTACATCATCAACGATCAAATCGAAGTTTTGATGTTTGAATGTGGTGAAATATTTTTTAAGCACCACAAAATTAAATAGGAACCGTCCCCCTTCACGAATGATCTTGATCCCATTATTTTCTTCGGCAGGTTTTGCTCCTTCGTACGACGAGCAAAAAAGTGTCACATCATGCCCCATCTTGGCAATGCGGGAATATGTTTCATGCAGATGGACTTCCGCACCTCCCGCAAGCGGGTGTGAGAGATCTTGCCAGTTAAGGATAAGAATACGCATAATTATGAATTATGAATTATGAAATTTTACAACATTCATAATTCATCTTTCTTACTTCTTCCCTATCACTCCCATTGACAATGCTGTGTAGGTTGCCAGGGTAGTATCTTTTAGAGAATCACGAAACGATTTCCGAATGTTATAAAGAATTGGAATCTTCGGGTTGAGCGGAATCTTTACTCCAACAACACGCAACGCTTCACGTGTCATTCGATACAAGAGACTCGGATACATCCATTCACCGTACGTGTGAACAGTTTGCAATCCAAGTTTTTCCATTTCATTCTTCAATTCTGGAACTGAGAATGATCGTTCCCATCCCGCAAACCATCTATTGATCGCGATAAGAAATGTTTTTATCACAGTATAGATATGATATCGCTGAGGCACATCGACACAAAGAAGTCCACCTTTTTTGAGAACGCGAATATTCTCTTTCAGCAAGGCTATCGCTTTTTCATGACGGAAATGTTCGAGCAATCCCTGATGGAAAATAATATCAAATGTTCCGTCTTTGAATGGAAGCTGAAATGTATCGCCGCCGATGATCGTAACATCCATCTTCTCTTCTTCCGCGATGCGCTTCATGATCTTGAGCGAGTTCATCGAATAATCAAGCTGATACACATCGGCACCCCGTTGGACCAGAGGAAAACTGTCGCGACCTGTTCCTGCGCCGATCTCAAGGATTTTTTTTCCTTTAACATCGGTCACTTTTATAAGATTTCGAACAACTCGATCCGAATTAGAATATACTTCTTTGAATTCTTTTTTTTCTTCCCAAAAATTGTCCCAATGTTCTAAACGAGATTCTTTCATACAAATCCTTTACCGCAATAATTGTTCAAACTGCTCAAAAAGAAAAAGGATGAAGAATATTCTTCACCCTTTATTCTCTATTCTGATATTATCGTATTCACGATTTATTTTTTTACAATAGAATCTTTTTTGCCAGCACCGCTCAACGCTAATTGTGCCTGCATCTGTCCTTTTTGCATCTCTACCCACTGAGGCAATCCCTGAGTTGTGGGATATGCAGCTTTAATGCGATCAAGGATCTCGATCGCTTTGTCATAGCGTCCGCGATTTTGATACATTGTGTATAACATATAATACGGATGATATTGATTGGTGAACGGTTCTAACACCGGCTTTGAAACGATATCAAGCAATCGAGACTCAAGGCTCTTCGTCATTTCTTCATATCGTTCTTTTGCTCCTGCGAAATGATAGAAGTTAGTGATATCAAATTCTACGCGATAGTCCATCGGAAGAACAGCGATCGGTAATTTCACCATCATCGAATCAAGTGTTGCAACAGCGTTGACATTATCATGAGCAGTATTGATATAATACAGCGCAAGACGCATGAATGCATTGCGATAATTCATCGCAAGACGTGTGACATTCTCATCATAATGCACCGTTGTATTTTTTAATCCGCGATAACGATACCCACGCTGAAAATTCAAGTTTGGCACAGTAGGTTCATTCAACAAATTTGTTGAAAGAATTTTCGGATCGATAACACCTTCGTCCGTAGGGGTTGCGTACGGTATCAATTTCATCGCTAACCCATCCATACGGAAAAATCGATCAAGTCCGATCTTTGAATCCGGTGTTGATGTGACCGCAATATAAATCGGTCGCACCCAATTATTGGAACGGATAATATCATACGCCATAATATCCTGTGCACGGATCGCTTTGATCACCTGTCCGCCTGCCTGTGGGAAAGACATCGTATTTGGGAGTATGAATTTAATCTCTCCATCTTTTGCCGCAGTATCGTTCTTCATCTTCGGCTGTTTTGGTTTGTCGGAGAATTGTTCGTATTCCCTCATCACATCGGCAGGAACAGGGATCGTCATTTCTCTCGGTTCCCATTGCATCGGACCGATCTGTTCGATCTCCTGATCTGTTAAACTGATCGCAACTTTTTTCGCACCATGAGGTTCTTGATGTTTCAATTGACTAATATACCACGATGTATTCACCAAACTGAGATTGACAATTCGAATATCACGGCGAACGCCTTCAACATCCTGTAAGTACCATAACGGAAATGTATCATTGTCGCCATTGGTGAAGAGAATAGCATCCGGTTCGCACGATTGCAGCAGGTTGTAAGAATAATCCCACGCAACATAATCACCCGTACGATCGGCGGATTTATAATTTGTACGTGCCATATTCATAGGAACAAAGACCAAACAAAATGCAAGTGCACCGTACGTCAGATATTTTTGTAGTTGTTCATTCTTCACCGCTTCGCGGATAGAGTCGATGATGCCGATCGTACCGATACCGATCCAAAGAGAGAAAACAAAAAACGCACCGACAAAGAAATAATCTCGTTCACGCGGCTGCGGATTTTGCATATTGAAATAAAACGCCATGATCAGGCCCATCAAGATGAAAAAATTGAAGAACACCCACCACATCACCTTATCTTTTTTGAAATGATAATACATTCCAAATAGTCCGATGAACAACGGAATGCCCCATAACTGTTTCCAATTCACGCCCGCGCCCTGAAAATCCCCTTCACTTCCGGCGTACTGCCACAAGAAATATCGCATGAACATTTCATCCAACTGATAGCGTATCAAATAATCAGAATCGCTTTTATAATTTGTATAGATACCCTGATGCTGCGGTTCCTGACTGTAACGGCGTTTAAAGAGCGGAGCATCGCCATATTGTTCACGATTGAG
>JANXZD010000139.1 GCA_025355705.1 Bacteroidota bacterium
TGCAGATGTTCTGAAAGCCTTAGGAGTTAACATAGAAATACCTAAAGAAAAAGTTGAACAATGTTTGGATGAAGTTGGTATCGCTTTTCTATTTGCTCCATTACTTCAAGGAGCTATGAAATATACTATGCCCGTTCGACGGGAATTAGGAATGAGAACTGTATTCAATATTCTCGGACCATTGACCAATCCTGCCGGGGCAAAACGGCAACTCCTTGGAGTATTTCGCCCTATGTTGACAGAAATACTTGCCGATGTGCTCTTTGATTTGGGAACTGAACGCGCCCTTGTTGTTCATGGAATTGGCGGGTTGGATGAAATATCCACCATAGCAGAGACACGAATGACCGAAATAAAAAATGGAAAAATCTCAACATATACTTTCTCAAATGAATCGGTTGGAATTCCAACGTCATTGCTTCCTGAAATAGTAGGTGACGATGCAGAAGTAAATACGAAGATTATTTATTCAATATTTAATGGCGGAAGTGGACCAAAACGCGATATCGTTGTTCTGAACGCCGCGGCGGCTATTTATCTTTCCGGAATATCCGAATCAATTAAGGATGGGGTAACAGTGGCACAAAATGCAATTGATTCTGGTGATGCAAAAAAGAAACTTCAACAATTAATAGATTTTACAAACTCATGATGAAATATAGAAAACTTGGCAGAACGGGTCTTGATGTTTCTCTCTTGGGTTTTGGTGCGCTTGAAATAGGCAGAAACTGGCCTTACTGGAGAAAAGAAAAAGAAGATTTTGTTCGGCCAAACGAAATGGATGCTGTGAAAGTAATTCATACAGCAGTTGATCACGGGATTAATTTTTTTGATACTGCACCGGCGTATTATGCAAGCGAAGAAATTCTCGGTAAAGCCTTCAAAGGTATCCGAAAAAACATACTGATTGCGACGAAGTGCGGCGAATGGTTCGATGGAGAAAAATCAGTTTATGATTATTCTTACGCTGAGACAAAAAAATTCATTGAAAATAGTTTGAAGGTATTACAAACTGACTATATTGACCTTTTGCAAATTCATAGTGCTACTGCTGATATTATTCGTCAAGGTGAAACCTTTGCGGCAATGAAAGAAGCTCAAAACGAGGGTAAAGCACGGTTCTTAGGTCTGAGTACTGATTTTGAAGATGCCGCTTTAGCAGCGATGGAATCGAACGAATATGATTCGATACAAGTAAGTTATAATGCTTTGAATCTATTGATGACAAAGAATGTTTTTCATCTAGCTGAAAAAAATAATATTGGAATTATTGTTAAAGATGGGTTGGCTAAAGGGATGTTGTCAAAAAAATATTCTGATATTGCAGATGCTAAGCAGATGGGGAAAATTGAACAGTTATTAAGGATCGCTACAGAAAATAATTTAACACTCTCAGAACTGGCAATTTCCTATGTCATTTCATCCTCTATTGTTTCTTCGGTGATCGTTGGTACAAAAAAAATAGAACATCTAAATGCAAATATATCAGCTATTCAACTACCAAATCTTTCCGTAGACACTCTCAACGCAATTGCTGAATTGAACAATTAATGACTGAAACCCAGAAAAATAAATCCTTTCTTAAGAATGTTTTGGAAAAAATTTATCGAAGGACTCAACCTAAAAAAATTTCGGAACAGGAAGTTATTCAGGTTCTCGAAGATGGTGAACGGAGCGGTGCAATTGACAAGGCAGAACATGAGCTGATAAAGAGCATTCTTGAATTTACGGATACTACCGTTAAAGAAGTAATGGTTCCGAGAACGGATGTGTTTGCCGTCGATATCGATACTCCGCGAGATAAATTGATCCAATCGTTAATTGATCAGGGATTTACCCGTGTACCGATCTTTCGTGAGTCAATTGATCACATTGTTGGTGTGATTTATACAAAAGATCTTATCGGGATGTTCCAGCATCGAGAATTGATCATACTTCAGGATATTATTCGTCCAGCCTATATGGTTCCTGAGTCAAAAAAGATCAGTCTTCTGTTGAAGGAGCTTCAAAAAAATCGGCAGCATATGGCGATTGTTATTGATGAGTTTGGAGGAACCGAAGGAATTATTACTATTGAAGATATTGTTGAAGAGATTGTTGGTGAAATTAGAGATGAATACGATGAAGAGCAGAATGATGTTGAAACAACAAGTGATGGATCGGTCATTGTTAACGGAGGTATTAGTATCAACGATTTTAACGAACGGTTTAAGACTAATGTTCCTGAAGATAATCAATACGATACGATTAGCGGCTTTTTACATACGTTAGTTGAGAGAATCCCGGAGTTACATGAAGAGATTAAGTACGAGAATGTCTCATTTATGATCATTAAGAAAAATGAACGCCGCATACGTCAAGTGAAGATTAAGATTGCGCAGAAAGAAAAAATAAAAAATACATGAACAATAAACTGATAGAAATATTAGAGTATAAAAAAACAGAAGTGGAGCAGCGGAAACAATTGTTTCCATTTGATGATGTCATCGAAAAAGCTTGGCAAGTGGAAGCAACATTGGATTTTGAAGATGCATTAAAGGGTACAGCCGAAAATAGTATTGCATGCATAGCAGAGATAAAAAAGGCATCACCGTCAAAAGGAGTGATCACAAAAGATTTTCAACCGTCGAAGATCGCAAGAGAATATAAGGAAGGCGGTGCTGCTGTACTTTCCGTGCTTACCGATGAAAAATATTTTCGCGGTCATTTAGACTTTGTTATTGCAGCCAAAAATGCATCTTCGCTGCCTATTCTTCAAAAGGATTTTATTGTTGATGAGTACCAAATCTATGAATCACGAGTTATTGGTGCTGATGCAATTTTACTTATTGTCGCTGCAATTTCAGAAACTCAACTTCGTTCTTATCTAACTACTGCAAATGATCTTTCGCTTGCTGTGTTAGTGGAATGCCATACAAAACAAGAAATAGAACGTGCGTTGGATGCCGGTGCAAAGATTATTGGAATAAATAATAGAGATCTACAAACTTTCACAGTGAATGTTGATCTCTCTTTTCAGTTGAAAAATTTTATTCCTAATTCATGCACAGCGGTCAGTGAAAGTGGCATCAAAAATTATAGTACTATTGAACGTCTATCGCAAGCAGGATTTGATGCGGTTCTTGTAGGTGAACACCTAATGGCACAGCCGGATAGAAAAAAAGCACTCATTGAGCTATTGACACCGCAAGGGAATGCACGATGACATCGTATTTCATTAAAATATGTGGAATCACCAATTATGATGATACAGTTTCCGTTATTGATGCAGGAGCTACAGCTATTGGGTTCAATTTTTTTCCACAAAGCAAACGCTATATCAATCCAATTGCGGCAAAAGAAATTGCTGACAAAATTCGCGGTAAAATATCTATCGTCGGTGTTTTTGTGAACGAAGAGTTATCGTCAGTTAAAGCTATTGGCGCTATGGTAAAATTGACCTATTGTCAGTTTCATGGAGATGAAGACCCGGAATACGTTAACAAATTTCCTAATGCAATAAAATCATTCCGGATCAATGATTCATTAAAGAATGTATATTTCGATGACTATAAGACGGCGGCATTTCTGCTCGATGCGTACGATGAGAAGGAATTTGGAGGCACTGGAAAACAATTCAATTGGCTGCTGGCGCGTGAGGCGAATGAATTTGGAAAGATCATTCTTGCAGGTGGGCTTAACGATGGAAATGTTGGCTCTGCAATTGAAATAGTTCAACCGTGGGGAGTGGATGTCAGCAGTGGTGTAGAGATTGAACCAGGGAAAAAAGATAAAAAAAAAATTCAACAGTTCGTATTGAATGCACGAAATTCATTTGAACAACTAAATTAGATAGGGAATGAAAGTGAAACAACGAACATATCCAAACGTTCCCGACGGCAAAGGACATTTTGGAATTTTTGGTGGACGGTATATTCCGGAAACGTTACTTCCTGCTTCGGAAGGATTGGATAGTTGGTATAAAAAACTGAAGGATGACTCTGAATTTCAAAAAGAATTTCAGTATTACTTAAAATATTTTGTCGGCCGTGAAACTCCGTTATTTTTTGCAGAACGACTGACAAAATATGCCGCAAACAACGGCAACGGAGCAAAAATATATTTAAAGCGTGAAGATCTTTGTCATACGGGTGCACACAAAATCAATAATACGATCGGTCAAATTCTGATTGCCCAACGGATGGGAAAGAAACGGATCATTGCAGAAACCGGTGCGGGTCAGCACGGAGTAGCAACGGCAACTGTATGTGCATTATTTGGATTGCAATGCATTGTCTATATGGGTGAAGAAGATATGGAGAGGCAGTCACCAAATGTTTATAGGATGAAACTGCTTGGTGCTGAAGTTCGTACTGTTTCATCGGGAAGCAAAACATTGAAGGATGCCACTAGTGAAGCGATTCGCGATTGGGTGACGAATGTGAACGATACATTTTATATTATTGGTTCAGTTGTTGGTATGCATCCCTATCCGATGATGGTCAGAGACTTCCAATCAGTGATTGGTAAAGAAACTCGTCATCAAATTCTTGAAAGTGAACAACGATTACCTGATGCTATTGTAGCCTGTGTTGGGGGCGGTAGCAATGCAATGGGAATTTTTTATCCATTCTTAAATGATAGCGAAACAGTAAAATTAATTGGAGTGGAAGCTGCAGGATACGGACTGGATTCCGGAAAACATTCCGCTGCTCTTGCAAAAGGGAAACGTGGAGTGCTTCACGGTTCTATGCAATATCTTTTGCAGGATGAAAATGGACAGATTGAAATTGCACATTCTATTTCAGCTGGTCTCGATTATCCTGGTGTAGGACCAGAACATTGTTTTTTGAAAGACAATGGGTTTGTTGAATATGTCTCAATCACGGATGCTGAAGCGATGGCCGCACTTCAATTGCTTGCAAAAAAGGAAGGCATTATTCCCGCATTGGAATCTGCACATGCTGTTGCGTATGCAGTTAAATTAGCACAGACGATGAAAAAAGAACAGATTATTGTCGTGAATCTTTCGGGACGTGGCGATAAAGATCTGGGAACGGTCATGAAAGAATTGAAATTGTAACTTTGAAGTACATTGAAACTTAAAAATGTTGTACCATCACAGAATATTAATAGCATAGATCCAAAAAGGAAGATTAATCCATGTATTCAGAAATCACAAAATGCCGCATCAGTCAAAGTACAAATCTAGTAACTGTTTTGTCTCTCGGAGATCAATATCTTACCGGTGTGTTCCCTAAAAGTACAGAAGAAAAAATAACAAAAGGACCGCTGGATTTGGTGTGGTGCCCCGATAGTGGTTTATTGCAAATGAAACAATCATATAGTTTGGATGAAATGTATGGAGATAATTATGGATATCGTTCCGGATTGAACGCATCAATGGTACGACATCTTGAACAAAAAATTAAAACACTTGAACGTCGTGTACTGCTGCAAGATTCTGACTTGGTGATCGATATAGGCAGTAATGATGCAACATCACTCAAAGCATATTCGGGGAAACATAAAAAAGTTGGAATAGATCCAACAGGTTTGAAGTTCAAAAAATATTATACAAATGATATCGCTTTAATACCAGATTTCTTTAATGCAAAGATTTTTGAAAAAAATTTTCCAAACAAGAAGGCAAAAATTATTACGTCGATTGCAATGTTCTATGATTTAGAA
>JANXZD010000147.1 GCA_025355705.1 Bacteroidota bacterium
ATTCTTCAGCAAAGAACTCAACCAATCGTTGATCGAAGTTATCGCCGCCAAGATGAGTATCACCATTCGTTGATTTCACTTCGAACACACCATCACCAAGATCAAGAACAGAAATATCGAATGTTCCGCCGCCAAGATCGAATACGGCTACTTTAGAATTTTTATGTTTCTTATCGAGACCGTAAGCAAGTGCTGCTGCAGTCGGTTCGTTCACGATACGACGAACAATCAATCCTGCAATTTCTCCTGCTTCTTTTGTTGCTTGTCTTTGTGCATCATTAAAATATGCAGGAACGGTGATCACCGCCTCAGTTACTTTTTGTCCCAGATAATCTTCCGCAGTTTGTTTCATTTTTTGAAGGATCATTGCAGAAATTTCTGGCGGTGAGTAGACACGATCACCAATCTTCACTCGCGTAGTATTGTTATCTCCGGTAACAACGTCGTACGGAACAAGTTTCATTTCTTCGGTCGCTTCATTCATAAAACGACCCATAAAACGTTTGATCGAATAAACGGTCTGCTTTGAGTTGGTAACCGATTGGCGTTTCGCTGATTGTCCGACGAGCCGTTCTCCATTCTTGGCGAAACCAACGATTGATGGAGTAGTTCGGCCGCCTTCTGAATTTGCGATCACTACCGGTTCATTCCCTTCCATAACGGCAACAACGGAGTTCGTTGTCCCGAGATCAATTCCTATAATTTTTCCAGCCATATAATTATTCCTTATTTAGTATTGTAGTTTGAGAGTTTTTTAATTATCTATCTTCTTACAAGCATCGTGCCACAGCAAACATTGTGTTTTTAGCCAATTTTAGACGAAATATTTAATATTGTCTTTTATCCTTATGCCACAGTGGCAGATGTTTTTGGCGATTTTCTGCCAACGGGTGTTGAATTGTCGCAATGATGGTATGACAGTATGATAGATAAAACTCAGATCATAGATCAGCTTAATACAAAGTCATTTGGTCATACTGTTTTTTCATTCGATTCAATCGATTCAACGAATACGTTTGCGAAACAATTACAAAGTAATGACGCACCGCATGGAACCTTGATCATTGCAGAAGAACAAACTGCCGGTCGTGGACGACTACAACGAAATTGGGTTTCTCCATTTGGAAAGAATTTACTCTTATCGATAATCCTCTTTCCTGATTTTGGAATGGAAAAAATTTTACTTCTGCCATTTGCCGGTTCACTCGCAATTGCAGACGCGATAGAAAATGTAACGGGCTTGTCCTCAACATGTAAATGGCCAAATGACCTCCTTATCAATGGAAAAAAAGTATGCGGAATGCTCCTTGAATCATCGTTGGGAAATTCTGCTCAAGAAAAAATTGTGCTTGGCATCGGCCTTAATGTGAACCAAGAAGAATTTTCCGAAGACTTAAAATCCAAAGCATCATCATTACAATTAGAGTGCGGTGCCGTTATCAATAGAGTTACTTTGTTGCGGAACATTCTTGAAGAATTGGAACATCGATACGAACAATTATCCCATTTCCCTTCTCAGCGATTATTGAATGATTGGAGAATGAAAGCCTTGCTTTTTGGGAAAAAGATCACTGTATTGGAGAGCGAATTTAGTTTCACCGCAACCGCGATCGATGTTAATGAAGATGGGAGTCTTATCATTGAGACAGAAGATGGACTGAAACGAAATATATTTGCCGGAGATGTAAGTTTAGCATATTCTTAAATCAATGCATTCCGAGCGCTGAGAGAAATCAGCTTGCATGTTGGGTAAGAATCCACTGCTCAAGCCGGATTCTTCGACCCGCTATCGCGGAACTCAGAATTGCACAACATATTTTTTGATGATAAAAAGAAAAGGAACACTATCAATGATCCTCGCCATAGATATCGGCAACACACACACCGTCATTGGAATATACAACGGCACTAAACTACTCGGGGATTGGCGTGTAACAAGTTTCGTCACGCGAACGGAGGATGAATTTGGTGCACTCGTTAAACAATTCTGCGAAGATGCGAATATACCGTTGAAAAAAATCTCCAGTATCGGTATCGCATCGGTTGTTCCAAGTCTTACTGACGCTTGTGTAAAGATGTCCCGGAAATATTTTTCTCTTGAGCCGATCGTCATTTCATCCGATCTTGATCTCGGGATAAAAATATTATATGATGATCCAAGTGCAGTTGGAGCCGATCGATTATGCAACGCAGTTGCTGGTTTTGTAAAATACAAAGGACCGCTCGTTATTGTCGATTTTGGAACAGCAACGACATTCGATGTTATTTCAAAGAACGGGGAATATCTTGGCGGCGTTATCACGGCAGGAATCGAAACCGCTGCAGGAGAACTTCATCGGCGCGCGGCAAAACTTCCGAAGATCGATCTCAAATTTCCGGAGAAAGTGATCGGAACAAACACTGTGAGCAGTATGCAGGCAGGAATATTGTACGGCGCGTTGGATTCAATGGAAACAATGATCCGGCGGATATCTAAAGAATTGGATGATTACCCAACTGTGATCGCAACCGGTGGGTTTTCCGAAACAATGAAGAAACAATCGAAAGTGATCAACAAGCATGAACCTGCTCTGGTGCTTGATGGTATCCGATTGATTGTTGAGAGGACTGAACGAAAGAATAAAAAGAAAAAATAATCTTTATAGAAACTCACTTTCGTTTCATATGAGCAATGATGAGCGCTTTGTTGTTTTTAACGGATTCGTTAGTTGGATTCAAGTTCAACGAACGATCCAACAATACAAGCGCTGAATCATATCGGTTCTGCTTAAGATAGATCTCACCTAGATTTGCAAACACAGCCCAGTTTTCTCTCCCATATTCCAGGCACTTTTCATACGCTTTTTGTGCATTGACACTGTCCTTAAAGACATAGAAATATGTTCCGGCGATATTTTGCCAAATCCTTGAGTTCGTTGGATCGGATTTGATGAATTGTTGATAATGGAACAACGAACGCTCATAATTCTGCTGTTTTTCGAAATACACCGCCAGATCGTCGTGTGCATTCGCGTTGGATTTTTTACTCCAGAGCACGTCATTAGGTAAACTGTTGAAATATTCAAAAGATTTTTCTTTGTCCGAATTGACGTAGATCCAGGTCCCCGTATGTGTAAATGTTGTCAAAATAATGATGATCAATATGTGCTTTGAATTTTCCAACCGTTCCATCTTCACAACGCCAATGATCACCACTAGTATCGACGGAACAAGAAATAATGAGAAAAGATCCCAGTCTCTGCTTATACCAAGATCGGACTTTGCCAGGAATCCAAATATCAACGTGGATAATACGGTTAAGAAAAAAAAGATCATCATTTGATCTGGCCATTGTTTCAATCGCCATCGACGGATAAACAATAAAATACCAAGCAGAATCAAGAATGGAAATACAAATAGATAATGATTAAGCACATCTATTATATGGTGAAATGAAAATAATGTGTAGGAAAATGAAATATCATTCAAACCGGCCAGCGGGAGAAAATGATTTGAGCTGTTCAGGAATCGTTCTAAAAATATTGAGAATTGCGGATAGGTAATCTTAATTAGAATCACGAGCATAATCACACCCAAGATCATACTTAATATAAATTCAATATTTTTTTTGCTCCTCACCATTGTAAACAACAGAAAGAGAAGCGATGGGAAAAGACAAATCATGCTGTAGTGTGAAAAGAACAACAGAACATAACTCAATATCACCGAAATGAAATATTCCTTGGTGCGGAGAAATCGAATACTGCTGAAAAGAAACAGTAATACAAAGAAAATGACCGGTGAATAATTTTCAACGTATCCAAAGTATAACTGTGACGTTGCGGCGGAGAGAAAACATATCAATGCAATCACAGCGGCAG
>JANXZD010000148.1 GCA_025355705.1 Bacteroidota bacterium
TTTCTGCATAACATAGTAAGTAATCTAAAAAAACAAAAGCCGCAAAAAAATATCGCGGCTTTTGTGAACAACGTTCTTCAAAAAAATTAATTATTCCGAGCCGGGCGCATATCCTGTTTATGCGGAAGTTTTTCATTGCGCATTGCCGCATCGTATGCAAATGCCGCCATTAGAATAGCCGCTTGTTTCAAATCCTCTTCCGGTGATCGGTCGAACAGATCCATTGTTGTGTGGTGTGTCCGCGTTTCATATTCGATCGGGTCTTGAATGAATTGAAATCCGGGAATGCCAACTGCATCGAACGAAAGATGATCTGTTCCGCCGGTATTTTGCAATGTTAACGTCGATGCATCCATATCTTTGAACGGTGCAAGCCAGGCACGGAAGATGGGACGTACTGCTTCGTTTCCCTGCATATACATACCACGTACTTTTCCGCTTCCATTATCGTTGTTAAAATACGCAGCAATTTTTTCAGCTTCGGGCTTCAATGAATCGCGTGTACCGAAATGTTGTTTTACATACGCTGCTGATCCAAGTAATCCCTGTTCTTCTGCACCCCATAATCCTATGCGAATCGTGCGGCGTGGTTTTGCACCGAGCGTCTTTAATATTCTCATTGCTTCAAGGCAGACTGCGGATCCGGTAGCATTATCGGTTGCGCCGGTTCCTCCGTGCCACGAATCAAAATGTCCGCCGATCATGACCACTTCGTCTTTAAGATCACCTCCGGGAATTTCACCTATCACGTTATAACTATCTTCATCTTTTGCAGACATCGTTACTTCCAATTCAACAGCAAGTTTTACCTTCTCTCCTTTTTGCACTAAGCGAAACAGACGGTTGTAATGTTCTGCACCGACTTCGATCTGCGGTGGAATTTGTGGTGCTTTGCTGCTTTGCGCCGAAACTCTGTATGGAGAATTAAAAGCAGTATCAGGATGATTGGGAACGTATGCTTGTTGCACAGCAACACTGCCTCCAACATTGCGTGTTGAAAATGTAGCCGTAAGAACACCCGCAACATTTTCCTTCATCAACAGCTGCCATTTTTCATAGTTCAAGAGTGCTGTTTGCCGTGCCGCATCGGACATCCGAAGATTTCTTCCTCCACGTCCGCGTGGGATATCGGCATTTGCCATTTCAAGCAGCGATGAATCCGTCTCGCGTGCTGCCAATGGTTTCCAATATGCATTAACAACTCCTGATTTTGAAAGTAAAACAAATTTTCCTTTGAGCTTTCCTTTGTATGTATCAAGCTGACTCAACGAATCAACATTAAGATAGACAACGTCTGCTTCAACGCGTCCTTTTAATCCTGGAGACCATGCTTTTGGATACGAGATCAGCGGCTGCACCTGTCTGCCAATAACCGTCGCAGAGAATTTTTTTAATTCCCAGCTTTTTCCGAATGGTCCCCATTGTTCAAGATGGGCATTTTGAAGTCCGATCTCTTTCATTTTTCCGACCGCCCAGTTTGCAGCAGCGGTGTATTGCGGTGAACCCGCTAAACGTGGTCCGTACACATCGGAAAGATACCAAAGAATATCTTTGACCTGCGACCGGTCCCATCCTTCGGCGCGGATATTTGCCATCATTGCGCTGTCAACTTTTTCTTGCGCCACGTTAAGTTGAATGAACATCAATACGATAACAAAACGGATACTGTGTTTCATAGCTCTCCTAATAAGCATATTGGAAAAAAATCTATTTATTGTGGTTGCTGTTGTTGAAGCGAATCCGTCGGCGCCGTTGTTCCCGCTGGGTTCTTTTTGACCGGTTCAACGAGTGAGTTGACAAAATCTTTTCTCATGTTGGCAGCAACACGCACATCAGATCCGTTCAGCCAGATCTTTCCATCCCACATCCGCGATTCAATTTTGTACTCTACTTTTTTTCTGTCGGGAGTGAACTTGGCAACGATACGAACCTGATATTTATCATTCGCCAGATCTTCGGTAAAATAGGAAGGACCGTATGCCGACCGCACATACCCATCTTCTTTGGAGATCATTTCCAATTCGAATTTCTTGGTAACGATGTAGATGACGCGCTGCCATGCATCATCATATTTGATGGATTGTTTTACATCCACCACTTCCCAATACTGTTTTGTCATCCGCATAAAAGATTCCGGCGCCCCGGTTCCGCATCCGCTGAACAGAGATACTGAAGCAATTAATAACAATCCAAGCGCGTAACTTTTTTTCATTGTAGTTCTCCTCAAACAATATGGTAGATCAAATTTCAATCAGGATAATGAAACTGTATGTCAAGTTCAACATCGGGATGCAAACTTTTTACAACCGGACAATTGTGCCCAATGGATTCGGTCTTTGTGCGATATTCTTTTGGAATGCCGGAAGCCATTTCAAGCGTGACAACGAGTTTGGCGATCTTTCTTGGAGGGGATGTTGTCATATGTTTTTCGACAGCAATTGCTGTTCCCGCAAGCTGGACACCATCTTTTTGAGCTACAATTCCCATTGTTGTGATCATACATGTCCCAAGGGCAGTTGCCACAAGATCGGTGGGAGAAAAACTCTCCCCCTTTCCCTGATTATCGGTTGGCGCATCGGTAATGAACTGCACTCCGCTCTTATCATGTGTCGCACTGCAGCGCAACTCACCTTGGTAGGCGATTGAAATTGGAACCATAATTTTTTTTCCTTAACAGAAGTTATTCTTTTTCAAAATCAATATTGCTTCGATATTCCAATCCATTATCATTTGCGCGGACCGAAGATCTGCTGAAGCGTAAGAACCGTTTAACAAAATCCAGTTTCCCCCCTCCATATTGTGCCGCGGGAAGCGGAAAGACGATCTCCGAACGCAGCGCCGAAGGAATCAGCACCGGTTTGATCAGATCAGTCGCCTGAAGCGGTATCTCTTTATAATAGGGAATGTTCCAGCCAAG
>JANXZD010000153.1 GCA_025355705.1 Bacteroidota bacterium
TGCATTTTCCCACGTTGTTGCATTTGCATAATTAAATTCCAACGCGTCTAATCGCTCGTTCCGTGCAACAAAATTATTGTGTGAGATTCCCGCTGTTAATGCGGATCCAAACGCAAGCATTGTAAAACCAACTCCTTTATACGTATGACCAAGCATCGTTTGACCGGACCCGGGAAGGATACAGGAATAGATGGTTGCCGTAGTACGACGTGACGTTAGCTCTGCTTCTCTTACTCGTTCTGCTTCATTTACCGGACTTGGTCCAGTCGGTAATGCAACAGAATCATTTATAAAGTCTGAGAATATCAAACTGATGTTCTTCGGCCTCTCTCCAGCAATTGATGGTTGCAAGGAAATGATGAGTAAAATGATTATCACTGTCAAAGATTTATTTTTCATGGTTTGCCGAAGCAATAGCATAATAGAATATGTTCGAAAGAAACTCTCGCTGTTTTGTAAAATCTTTTCCGGATCTTATCTCTGATGTTCCAAACACACCCCATGCAATGGAATACCCTCTGTTCGAGATCACCGCAACCAAACGATTATTGAGAAATATTCCGTTAAAAAAGTCATTCAATTCTTTTCCTTTGATATCTTGTAAGTCCGGATCAACTGGAGGAAGCACATCGAATCGTTTCCAGATATTATATATCGGATGGTCAGTAGGTACTCTTCCTGTTGTAACATTTCCGCCAAGAAGATTTGAGACCTCAGTGAGAAAATTATTCACCGATTGATAATTTTCGCTCTGTGTAGAGGTCGATCGTTCATCGGCAATGATAAAGCCGCCTCGTTTGATGAAATCCGCCGTCAATCGTTCCTGTTCAGGAGAAAACTTCATTTGCCCTTCGTCAGCAAGAATCATCAGAACATTGGATGCTTGAAGATCTACAGCTGTAATTGCCGTTTTAACAAATGAAGTCTTATAATTTGTGAACTCGGACAAATATTCATCAAGGGGTTTCATCAACTGATCTGCCGCAATAACATTCGTAGATTTTACTGCAATTTTTAATTCACCCATCGGGCGAGCAGCAGGCTCCAATTTTTTTATCGCATTTTTGTTCCTGAGTGAATCTCTTTCGGCAACGATTGTCGAAGCATTTTTGGGCAACTCAAATCGAGCTCTTCGGAAATAAAATTTCAGTGTTGTAAATTCTGATGGTTGGTTATTCTCATCATACCCAAGAATAAAATCTTTGATCGTCACTTTCAATTGTTCCACCTCGTCTGCCAGCGGATTCATAACGATCAACCCATCTCGAACATCGCCCCGAAAGACTGGTTTCCCAAGATAATGTACTGAGCGACGAACAATACCCATTCTGCTCTCAAAAACATCGTCGTCAATTCCAGATGTTCCTTTCCGCTTTTTGAAATAAGCCTCTAAACTCTGATACCGGCTGTTTTTTTCTTCGCGGCCGTAACTGTTCAACTCATCACCGCGGTCGGTTTTCAAAAAGATATTTTCAGGATCGAGGTTAATCTTACCCCCTGCATAGTTATAGATCGTCACTTTGAAAACGGTAAATCGATTTGGTGTGTATCCAAGTTCAGGATCGATCCAGTTTCCAAACGTAAAAGGATTTGTAGAGAATTGCTGTGACTGAGATTGATCGGGAAATTCATAGGTATTCAAATGATAATCAGTCAAATATTTTATTTCGATCTTATAATCCTTCGCATCATAAATGATGGATTGTTTATCGTCGCTCAACCGATAGTTTCGATCATTTTGCGACGAGAGCAGATCGGCATCCGGCACCAACGTATATTCTATTCTTTCCGGTGGAAAAACGATATACTGATATACACTATCGCACCCAAACATCAGTAGCGAAAAAGACCAGATCAATATGGCACGAAATAATTTCAAAGATCAATATCCCGCAAAAATGGTAAAATAAATCAATGAGAATTGTGTGTCTTTATATCTTTCAAAACTCTGCTGGTATTCTATGTTCGTCAATTTGAAACCAAAGTCGACAACAATATTG
>JANXZD010000158.1 GCA_025355705.1 Bacteroidota bacterium
AGAAGTATTTAGCAGACGTGTACGTGCGGGTAAGCGTACTTACTTTTTTGATGTGAAAGCCACTAAATCCGAAAAGGATTTTTACATCACGATTACGGAGAGCAAGAAAATTGCCGAAGACGAATTCAAAAAACATAAAATATTCCTTTACAAAGAAGATTTTGAAAAATTTGCCGATGCATTGGCAGAAGCGGTAGATTTTGTCCATGATGAATTAGGCAAACAGGGAATTCCAGTCACTACTTCACGTGAAGAATCTGTTGTCGTAGAACCGGTCGTTGAACCTGCAGTAGAACAAGGATAGTAGTTCGAGTATTGCAAACCATAAAAGGCCTTTTGAGTAATTCTCGGAAGGTCTTTTGTATTTTTAAGCAAATTCTTGACTCTCTCAGTCAAACTTTCTATATTTGTTCGGACTTTTTGTGCAAATTCTTTGAAATTTTAAGAAAAACAGCAATTCCCTCTGAAATTGAACGAGGAAAAGAGAATGAAGATCAACATTTCAGGCCTGTCAGAGGGCGTTCTTGTGTACGATTTCGTAAAACCTGCCATTGAATTGGGGTTAGATCAAAATTTTTCGGGTAAGGTTCACGCGCACGTTACCCTTGAGAAAAGTATTCATCAAATAACAGTTGTGGTGAATGCTTCTGTCAAGGGTGTTTTTATCTGTGATCGTTGCATCGAAGAGTTTGAAGAAGAAGTAAAGACGTCGTTTACATCGATCTATACATGGAATAATGACGGTGAACCAAACGATGATGATTTTTATATCCTGAGAAAAGAAGATAATATCATCGATCTTGACGGCTCAGTGAAAGAATATTTACTTCTCTCTATTCCGTTGAAATTATTATGCAAACAGAACTGTGAGATTCCTGATTCGCTCAATATAGTACCAGAGGTGGAACCGGTAGTAGATCCTCGATGGAAAAAATTACAAGAATTATTACGAACTGAAAAAAACTAAAACATTATTTTGAAGGGAACGAAGCAATGCCAAATCCAAAACGACGACATTCCAAAACACGCGGTCGTAAACGCCGAACACATTATAAAGCTGAAAATCCTACGATTGCAATCGACAAAGCATCAGGGGAAGCACATTTAAGTCACCGAGCTGTCTGGACATCGGAAGGTAAATTGATGTACAACGGCAGAGTGATCAAAGAAAAGAAAACTGCTTAATATAAGACAGTTTACTCACAACCACTGCCGAACATTTCTGCAGTGGTTTTTTTTTAGGTGCTTATTCTTCAACGTATCGTACAGTGAATCAATCCTTACAAAAAATCCGTATCGCATTAGATGCGATGGGCGGCGATTTCGCGCCTGCATATGAAGTGCAAGGTGCGATTGAATGTCTTCGTCAAAGTGATAACCGTTTTCATGTAGTGTTGGTTGGCGACGAGAACAAGATCAAGGAAGAATTGTTGAAGATCGGGAATACTAACGGATTAGATTTTTCCATCGTTCACGCACCCGATGTTATTGATATGCATGACTCGCCGGTTGTTGCCATCAAAACGAAACCAAATTCGTCGCTCGTAAAGGGCGTGACGATGCATAAAGAGGGTTTGGTCGATGCGTTTGTTTCTCCGGGAAATACGGGCGCTGTTACGGCAGCATCAACATTGATTCTTGGACGAATTCCCGGTGTAAGCAGACCTACTGTTGCAGCAATCTTCCCGAGTGAACAAGGTCCAACACTGATCGTTGATGCGGGTGCTGTTTCGGATTGCCGTCCGCAATTTTTGTTTGAGTTTGGTATCATGGGAAGTATTTATTCCGAATATATGTTCAAGAAAAAAAATCCGCGCGTTGGACTGTTAAACATCGGCGAAGAAGAATCCAAGGGGAATGAACTTGCGAAAGAGACATTCAAATATATTTCTGAACGAAAAGGCAAAATGAATTTCGTTGGAAATATCGAAGGGCGCGATATTCTGAAAGGTCATGTTGATGTTGTTGTGTGCGATGGATTTGTCGGGAATGTATTGTTGAAATTTGCAGAGAGTATTCCGGGATATTTGAAATTCCAATTCAAAAAATTTGCGGATAAGAGTACCATTAATAAATTGATGATCGGTGTTCTGCGGGGTTCGCTTCGTGAGATTTTTAAAGATATGGATTATACTGAACATGGCGGAATTCCGCTGCTGGGAGTGAACGGCGTAACGATCATAGGTCACGGCGGCTCACCGCCAAAAGCGATCAAGAACATGTTGTTTCGAGCAGAGGAAGTGGTTCAGTTTAAGATCAATCAACATATTCAAGAACAATTAAAGAGCTAGAGAGTTTTAATGAGTAAAATCAGAGCGGCAATTACATCGGTTGGTCATTACGTTCCTTCAAAAATATTGACAAATTTTGATCTCGAAAAATTAGTTGACACGAATGATGAATGGATCCGCACACGGACAGGAATCAGTGAACGCCGAATTGCGGAGGGCGGTGCAACGTCGGACCTTGCCGTACCGGCAGTTCAAATGCTTTTGAAGAACCGTGGAATTGGTGCAGAAGAAATTGATGTAATCATTTTTGCAACAGTAACGCCTGATATGTTCTTTCCGGCTACAGCATGTGTGTTGCAGGAAAAGATCGGCGCAAAAAAAGCGTGGGGATTCGATATCTCGGCGGCTTGCTCTGGATTTGTATATGCCATTTCCCTTGGAACACAATTGATCGAAACCGGTGCATATAAGAAAGTTCTTGTCGTTGGCGCGGATAAGATGAGTTCTATTATGGATTATACAGACCGGAACACTGCAATTATTTTTGGTGATGGTGCGGGTGCAGTATTATTGGAACCAAGCAACGATGAGAAGCTTGGTGTGCTGGACCATAAACTATATTCCGACGGAAGCGGAGGGCAATTCTTGTATATGTCGGCAGGTGGAAGTCTCAATCCTCCATCACACGAAACGATCGATAAAAAAATGCATTATTTGGTACAGGATGGGAAAGCGGTCTTTAAGGTTGCAGTGAAAGGGATGGCGGATGTTTCCGAGGAAATTTTGAAGCGGAATGATCTCACCGGCTCGGATGTTGACTGGCTCGTGCCGCATCAGGCAAACCTGCGCATCATTGATGCGACCGCCGATCGAATGGGATTGGACAAATCGAAAGTGATGATCAATATCGGTCGGTATGGAAATACAACAGCGGCGACGATTCCATTAGCTCTTTCGGAATGGTGGCATGCCGGCAAAGTGAAAAAGGGGCAGAATCTTGTGCTGGCAAGTTTCGGCGCGGGATACACCTGGGGTGCAGTATATGTGAAGTGGGCGTACTAACAATTGACAATTATCATTTAACAATGAACGAGTAAAAGTTGAAAAGTTAATTAAAAAAAATTATAATTTTTCAACTTTACATTTGAACTTATGACAGCGTATATATTCCCGGGACAAGGTTCGCAATATGTAGGGATGGGAAAAGATCTTTACGAACAATTTCCCATCGCAAAAAATTATTTTGATGAAGCGGATTTGGTGTTCGGATTTTCTCTTTCAAAGATCTGCTTTGAAGGGCCGGAAGAAGAATTAAAACAGACAAAGAATACGCAGCCAGCAATTTTCCTGCATAGCGTTGCGTTGTGGAAGTTGTTGAAACGAACCGATGCTTCGATGGTTGCGGGACATTCACTTGGAGAATATTCAGCGTTGGTCGCAGCCGAAGCGATTTCATT
>JANXZD010000159.1 GCA_025355705.1 Bacteroidota bacterium
GTTGGCTGAGTTGTATCGATATCGACTCGGACTTTTCTCGGATCGATTCCCGTAACATCACTGAAGAATTGGATCATCACCGTACAAAAACCTTGTCCCATTTCTGTAAAACCAGTATTGATCGTGATCGTTTCATCTGGATGGATTGTCACGATCGCCTGTCCAAATTCCGGCATACCGTTTCCAATACCAACATTTTTTATTCCACATCCAATGCCGACATATTTCGATGAATAATAAATATCTTTCACTGCCAACAAAGTTTTTTTGATTCCGACTGCCCTTTCAAAAACTTGCCCTGTGCAGAATGTATCGCCAACATCAACAACATTTCGCCAGCGCATTTCCCATCCGTCAATACCAACCTTCTCCGCAAGAATGTCCATCATTCCTTCTATTGCAAACGATGCCTGATTTGCACCAAAACCTCGCATTGCTCCGCACGGAAGATTGTTTGTATACACAGCCTTCGCTTCAACATCTGAATGTAAAATATTGTACGGACCACACGCATGCCCCGCCGCTCTTTCTAATACTTTTGTGCCAACAGAAGCATATGCCCCTTTATCTCCGATCATCCGCGCACGAACAGCTGTCAATTTTCCATTTGCATCACATCCAACAGTGTATGTCATTTTTATCGGATGGCGCTTTGGATGAAGACGAATACTTTCTTCGCGTGTTAACGTCGCTTTCACCGGTTTACCAATCAACATTGAAGCAAGCGCTACATGTGCCTGAATACTTAGATCTTCTTTCCCGCCGAAAGCTCCGCCATTGGTGATAAGTGTTACTTTCACTTTTTCTTCCGGCAAATTTAAAAATGAAGCAATCTGTTTTCGATCATCAAACACGCCTTGACCTTGGCTCAAGACTTCAATGACTCCATCTTTGGGAAAGCCAATCGAACTTTCCGGTTCAAGGAATGCATGTTCGATCACCTGTGTTTCAAATGTTCTCGTTTCAACAAACGCGGATTCTGCCAATGCTGTATCAACATCACCTCGTTTGATGATGGAATTAGACAAAAGATTTACATGGTCAACGTGCACTTGCGGTGCGTTTGGTTTCAAAGCTTCTTCGGGGTCAAATACACCGGGAAGGATATCATATTCCAATTTTATTTTTTCAATCGCTTTACGAGCCGTGCGATTATCTTTTGCAACAACCATAGTAAGAATATCTCCGATGCAATGAGTGATCTCTCCTTCCGCATGAAGCAGCGGCCAATCTTTATAGATGAGTCCTTGGTTTCGCTTACCAGGAACGTCGTCTGCCCTTAGAACACGCGCAACACCCAGAAATTGTTCCGCTTCTGAAGTATCAATTTTTTTAATTTTGATTCTTGGATGCGGTGAGAAAAGGAATGCTGAATACAACATCTCAGGCATTGTAATGTCATCAATGTATGGACGTTCACCCATTGCAAACTTTTCGCCATCCATTTTCGGAAGACTCGATCCGATTTTTCCAGAATAATCCGGCTGAGGAAGCGGGACACCATTGAACGCTTTCGCCGCAAGATCGATCGCATCAACAATCTTTACATAGCCGGTGCAGCGGCAAATGTGATTGTTCAATGAAAGAGCTATTTCTTCTCTGCTCGGTGTCGGATTTTTTTGAATAAGGCTTTTTGCACGCATCACAATTCCTGGCGTGCAAAATCCGCATTGCGTGCCCGCGGAAAGGACGAACGCCTTTGCAAAAATATCGCGCTCCTTTTCATCAAGTCCTTCAAGCGTGATAACATTTTTTCCCTGAACATTCTTTGCCGGAACTGCACATGATGGAACTGCTTTGCCATCAACAATTACTGTGCAGCAGCCACATGAACCTTGAGGTGCACAACCATTTTTCGGCGAGATCAACCCTGCTTGTTCGCGCAGAACATCCATCAATGAGATACTCTCATCGAGTGCTGCTTTGAATTCTTTTCCATTCAATGTAAATTGCATTGTATTCATATTTTTATTCACCACAGATTACGCTGAAACAACGAGAATTTACGCTGCAATAATATATCTGTGTTTTTCTGTATCATCCGCGGTTAATGTATTAATTCTGTATTTACAAAATGGACTTTTTCTGTTTTCATAATTCCGTTCAACAACGCTTTCATCAAAAAATAGTATCGCATATCCACAACCAAAGAAGGAACACCTGTTATTTCAAGTATATCGTCCGTTTCAGGATATATTGTCGCTCGCACTGAATCGCTTTTGAAAACTATTTTATTGCTTTGTCGATCACGATGTAATTCATATTCTTGATCTTTAAATCGTCCGTAGAGAATAACGTTGTTTTTATCGGATTGCAAAACAAATCCGCTTAAAGAGCTCCATTTTTTGTATGACTCTAACGAACCAAAAAATCTCGGCTTTTCAATATATGGTCCGCCATCTTCAGGACAGAAGACATCGCAATTGCCGCAATCGTTGCACGCATCGGCAAAATTGCCGATTTGATATTTTCCCTTAATTGACAACTTACCACCAACGATTTTCTTCCACCCGTGCGCTAATAATTCAACATTGTGATACTCAATTTCAATCGGTTCAATTTCAAAATAAAAATTTGCATCGTTCGGGCAGACTGGAATACATTTATCGCAATTGATACAGTCAAATAACTGCAAACTGCTCCCTATTTTTCTCGACAATTTTTGATTGTTTGAAAAATGATATCGCGGATTTTTAATACTCTTTTCAACAAGAAGATTTGTGTTGTGAAGAATGGCTGATTGAACATTATTGTTTACAGAACCGGTGCCTTTCGCGGTGAGAACGATAAACTCATCAATCGTTTTTGCACCAAGTGTTCTCATCGCCTGTTCAAGATTTATCAAATATTGAGGTAGTCTTCCATATCCGCCCGGACGAAGCAGGTCAGTGCATGTTGTTACAGGAACAAGTCCGATAGAAACACAATCGGCAAAATTATTTGCGTCGACGCCGGCAGAAAAAGAGACTGGGAAATCACCGCCAAAAACTTTACGCCAATCATCAACAAGTGAAAGATGAAGAATGTGAAGCGGCTGACCGGAAAGATATTGAACGTTGTCTTTCAGGAATTTCCCCTCGTTCATCACTTCCAATGTGTTACCGAATTTCACACCAACAATTTTTCCATTTTTTTCACCGACAATCTGCAAACGTTTCATCATTGCAACAGCAGCATCAAACGGAATATTCACTTCATATGCTTTCGGATTCACGACGATATTCGTGTAGCCGAGTTTTTCGTACAGCAAATGTTCAAGTCGTACTTTGCCGAGCATCGGAGGATTCATTTTCACAACAACATGAAATCCTATTTCACTCAACAGAAATTCAGTGATCCGTTCAATTTCACCAGCCGGCGTTCCATGAAATGTTGACAGTGTGATACTATCCGAGATTTTTGTATTGAATGAAAAATTACGGTATTGTTTGAACTCTTCCGGAATCTCTTTCCGCAATTCTTCAACAAGAACAGGCGCATCCTTCATTGTTTTCAACCACGAACGAATTTGCGATGATTGAATTCCGGCAAGATCGTATCCGACGCTCACATCAAAGATCGTATCAAATTGTGATGCTTTGAATTTTGAATTTGGAACATCAAGAAACAGCCAATACTTCAAAATTTCTACGAGCATACTTGCTTTTACATATTCTTTCGCAGATTCTTCAAGACGTAATTCCTGCGACCATTCCGTATTATAACCGATCGTCGCCATATCGATACACGGACGCGAAAGTTCAAGCTGGTCTTTAATCTGAACTGTTTTTAATTCGATAATTCGTGAACCGGCAAGCCACGAGAGTGCAATATTTTGCGCGAGTTGTGTGTGTGGTCCGGCAGCTGGACCGACAGGATTTGCGGCTGGATTTCCGCAGGAAGTTACTGCAAGATTTTCTTCAACCGATGGAGAGTAAAATTTTCGTGACGGCAAATCGAAGATCGCATTTGTCTTCGAGTATTCGTAATACATTCTTCGTAAAAGAGTGTTGAATGATATTGGTACGAGTTCTGCCATTAGTAATTATTCTCTCCACAATAGTAGCTCAAGGGACAGTCTCCATCATTTTGATCCACATTTTTTTCGATTTTTTATCTGCTTCGGAATATATTCTTTCAACATCAATTCCGATCACTTTGCGGTCTTTCATCACCCATTTCCCTCCAACCATGACCGATTCAACATTTGCCGAACGCATGCCAAACAAATAATGACCGAGGGTATTTTCTTTCGTCATCGGAGTCGGCGCAACATAATCCGATACGACAAGATCAGCAACAGAATTTTTTGTAAGTGTTCCAAACTGTGAACCGAACATCTCCGAAACGTATTGCTGTCCGCCCGAAATGAGACGAGAAAAATCAATTTTTTCTTTTTGTTGAGAATCTTGGCGTTTGAAAAAAGCAATCTTTGCCTCTTCAATCATATCCGAAGGAAAACCATCCGTCCCGATCATACCTCGATTTTTGAATTGATGAATTGGTGCATATCCAACCTTATTATTCATATTCGAGCGCGGATTGTTTGCAAACCACGTTTGAGCTTTGTTGATTCGGGAATAATCTTTTTGCGAAAGATGGATACAGTGTGCAAGAATTGATTTGTTCGTAAGAATATTGCTGCGGGAAAGGCGATCAACAATACTACAGTGATATTTTTTTCCGGCATCAACAACATCGCACAAATCTTCCGCTACATGAATATGAACACCGGTATTATATGCAGAAGCTAATTCGCCACAGAGTGAAAGTGATTCATCACTCAATGTGAATGAGGCGTGCGCGCCAACAAGTCCGCGAAAAAATGGATTATCGCTGTTTCCACGGATAAAGTTTTCGTTTTCATCAATTCCTTCGTCACGTTGTTTCTTCCCGCCGCGATCTGTCACTTCATAGCATAATACGCCGCGGAGTCCAACCTTTGCCATTGCTTCTTTAATGATATCAAGCGAACCGTTGATAGCATTCGGCGATGCATGATGG
>JANXZD010000238.1 GCA_025355705.1 Bacteroidota bacterium
GGAGAAGCTTCCATGGAGCATTCCTATTTCCGATTGGCATTCGTACGGTGTGAACACGCTGAATATTAAAAGAGGCATCTCTCGCCATGTAGTGATCTTCGTGAAGACTGGAAGATTTTCGTTCGGCATTAAAGAGATAAGCGAAGACATTTCACGAAAAGAAATCGACAACTATGAACAGCTTCTATTAAAAGGAATTCATACGCTGATCCCCGCGGGATATGTCGTGCGCGAGGAACAGTCGATTCCCATTGAAACGCCGATAGGCATTCAATACGAAGAAAATTTCATTGCGCATACTGTTACTGTGCTTGTGCATAACGTGCTGCCGGATTCGCTTTTGTATTCCAGAAATTTTCGGAAAGAAAACCGGCAAAAGATATGGGATGCGATTGTTCAATTATTTGTTCAACTTCATATCAACGGCGTGTATTGGGGCGATGCGTCGCTGGCAAATACACTTATAAAATTTGATAAAAGAGAAGTGCCCTTCATAGGAATGCAAACGCTTTTGCGGGCATATCTTTCTGATGCAGAAACGGTAGAAATTCGCCCCAAGCTTTCCAAGTCGATGCGCGAAGCCGATCTGACATTTTTTTTTGAGTCGATGGAATGGATCCACGAAGATCTTCGTTTGAGCGGTATGATCCGTGAGAATTCGGGAACAGATGACGATACAATATATATCAAAGAACGATACACTCAATTGTATCGTGTTGAGAAGAAAAAGAAAAAATTCGAACAGCAGACTTCGTTCAACATTGATAAATTTCTCGGCAGTATTTCCGACCCGTCATACGTCGATCAATTTCTGAAACATATTGAAGAACATAAATGGTATATGAGCGAGAAATTGATGCGCGATGTTGCGCTTGTCGAAGCAACACGCAATTGGTATGATACGATCTTTGTTCCCATGTGCACACTCTTTCGAACGGAGCGGATCGTTGAACTCTTCAAAGGAAAAACAGCGGCGGAACTGTATATTGAGATCATGAACAATAAATATTATTTGAGCGAGCGCGCCGGTGAAGATATGGGGATGATTCCGGCAATGCATGATTATGCAAAGAAGTTTGGAGCAACTGAGAAACATGCGCCGTTATTACAACAAATTACCGAACACATGCTGCATATTATCGGACTGAGAAATTTGGAAGAAAAGAAGTTCACGTCATAAGGTTTCTTCTGAGGATTTTTCCGAGTATCTTGAAATAAAACAAAGGAATTTTTATGGCAACAGTCGCCCCTTCAGCAGTAAAACCATTTGATGAATCCTCTCTTGAAAAAATTGCATACAATAGCGTTAAATCCATACCAACACGGGAACAAAACGATCAATATCGTCTTGGATATCATCTTTGGCAATGGCTTTCTGCAAAACAAGGAACTCTTGAGCAAGCGGTGAAGAATTCCGGTTCACGAATTCTCATTTCAGAACAAGAGACAATCTCTATCATAAAACAAGAATTACAGAAGTCAGGAATCAGTCTTTCGTAGGAAAACTGAGTTTCTTAAAAAGAAAAGATTCGCTACAAAAACACCAGAGCACAAAGGTTATATCCTCTCTAATGAATAATGTTCTTCACATAATGAACGATGTAATCATGGCGTTCATTCCGTTGTTTGTTGCAATCGATGTTCCGGGCGTTATCCCTTCGTTTATTGGTTTAACGCAAGGAATGACCTTAAAAGCAAAACGCCAGCTGATCATTGAAGCAACGATGACTGCCGGTGCTGTTGCATTGATATTCCTCGTTCTGGGAAAAGTGATCTTTCGATTCCTGGGTATTACGGAAAATGATTTTCGAATCGGCGGCGGAATTGTTCTGCTGGTACTTTCTGTATCGGATCTTCTATTCTCGCGGGAAACAAAACGAGAAGAAGGTCAATCGGTCGGTGTTGTACCGATCGGAATTCCTCTGATCATGGGTCCGGCTGCATTGACGTCGATCATTATCATTGTCGATTCATACGGTTATTGGATCTCGATGATTTCTTTACTGGTCAATCTCTTCATCGTTTGGCTTACATTCCGACATTCCGATTTTTTGATCAAGATCATGGGAAAGAGCGGTTCGCAAGCATTTGCAAAAGTTGCATCACTCTTCATGGTTGCCATCGCCGTTATGATGATTCGGGTCGGGATGCAAAACATTCTCAAATAATTTTTATGACCTCACGATACTCCGCTATTCTCCAAGAAATCCACAATGAAATTCTTCCGTTACAAAATCAGGGAACTGTAGCGCAATATATTCCGGAACTCGCAAAGGTCGATCCGAACAAATTTGGGATGCATCTGCGCACAATTGAAGGAAATGATTTTTCAATCGGCAACAGCAGTGAATTATTTTCTATCCAAAGTATTTCAAAAGTGTTTGCGCTTGCATATACCGTTTCGCTTGTCGGTGAAACGATCTTCGATCGTGTTGGCGTTGAACCTTCAGGAAGTTCATTCAATTCACTGGTACAGTTAGAATATGAAAAAGGAATTCCGCGAAACCCATTGATCAATTCGGGTGCAATGGTTCTCTGTGACGTGTTGATCGATAAACTGCCCAATCCAAAAAATGATATGCTCACTTTTGTTCGAAAGTTGAGTGGAAATCCAATTATTAGGTTCAATGAAAATGTCGCTACTTCAGAGAAGGAATTTGGTTTTCGAAATGTCGCAATGGCGAATTTTTTAAAATCCTTTGGCAATATTCACCATAATGTTGATGAAGTGTTGGATCTTTATTTTCATATTTGTTCCATAGAAATGTCATGCAAAGATCTGGCGACAGCATTTCTGTTGTTTGCCAATCATGGAAAGATCGTTGCTACCGATGAATCCATTCTCAATAAAAGTCAGACAAAACGATTGAATGCCATCATGCAGCTGTGCGGATTTTACGACGAAGCGGGTGAATTTTCATTCACCGTCGGACTTCCAGGAAAAAGCGGAGTAGGCGGAGGAATTGTTGCGTTGCATCCGCATCGCTATGCGGTTGCAACATGGGGTTCGCGATTAAATGCAAAAGGAAATTCCGTGATGGGAATGAAAGCTCTTGAACTGCTCACAACAAAACTTGGTTCATCTATTTTTTAGACTTTCTTATGCTCTATAAAATATTTTCTCCCGCACAAGAACAAACACCTGAAAATCCAACGCTTATTCTTCTGCACGGCCGTGGATCGGATGAGAAGGATCTCTTTGGATTAAAAGAGCATTTCGATCCAAAGTTGACGATCTATAGTCTTCGTGCACCGCACCAGTTTGAATGGGGCGGGTACACATGGTTCGATCTGTATGAAGGTGGGAGTGTTGATGAAAAAAGCTTTTCAAATAGCACCAACGAAATTGTCACATTCATCAACACGGTCGAAACAAAAAAGCTTATTCTTCTTGGCTTCAGTATGGGAGCGATCATGTCGTATTCCATTGCTCTTACAAAGCCACATATTTGCTCCAGCATAGCAGCATTGAGCGGTTTTGCTCCTATTCAATTAGAACAAACATACCGTTTACAAGAGCTCCAAGAACTTCACATTTTCATCTCCCACGGAATACATGATCCCGTTATTCCAATTTCAGCTGCGCGAAAGACAAAAGAACTACTGGACCGTTCCAACGCGAATGTTTCATACAATGAATACGACATGGAACATCGGATCAATGAAAAATGTTTGAATGATGTATCGCGGTGGCTGAAAAATCGATTAGATAATTCTAAGTAGTTTTACGGTGCAGTTGTACCCGCGCACATTGTTTTTCAGTTCCTAATTCTCTATACTGGCAAAATTACTTTACAATGCTTTGCATTGGGGAAAACATTTTGCGCTTTTTCGCGTCGTATCTGCTCTTTATTGGAATTATTTTCGGTCAATCTTCAACAGGGCTCGCCACCTCAAAACGTATCACGCAATACCATGTTGATACATGGCAGGAACAGAGCGGATTACTGCATAATTCCATTATTTCACTGTGTCAATCTTCAGACGGATATTTATGGCTTGCTACATACGGCGAATTATATCGATTCGACGGTGAGACATTCAAAAATTATGAACATCTGACCAGCATCAAAACTCCGCGTTGTTTGTACCAGGATTCGCATGGGATAATGTGGATCGGAACTACAATCGGACTCTTCTCCTATTCCAACGCTACATTCTCTCGAGTTGAACTCGGCCCATCCATTAAGCAAAACAGTATCACTGCAATTACCGAACTTCACAATGGAACAATGTTATTCGGAACTCAATCGGGAATCATTACGTTTGACGGAAAGAAGTTTTCCGAACAATCGTTGGAGTTCGATGTCGCTAATGTGATCGTCTGGTGTATCACCGAAACAGAAGACGGACAAATTTGGATCGGAACCGATAAAGGAGTAAGAAGAAAAACCTCTTCGTTCGTTGAACAGATTGATACGACTTCAGGATATCTGAACCATAATGTTGTTCGTTCTATCATCGAAGACCGGTTTGGAAATATTTGGATCGGAACCGGCGGCGGCGGAATTACTCGGTACCGCGAAGGACGATTCTCTACATTCACTACTGCAGATGGCCTGCCAAGCAATGTCATCCGCGTGTTATTTGAAGATAGAAATGGAAGCGTGTGGATCGGCAGCAGTGGAGGGGGACTTTCACGGTATCTTAACGGAAGATTTGAAACGATAACGAGTACTGATGGACTAACTTCCGATGTTGTGTGGGCGTTATGCGAGGATAACGAAGGCTCATTATGGATCGGAACCGGCGGCGGCGGATTGAATCGTTTGAGAGATTCACGTTTCACTGCATTGACAAAAAAAGAAGGGATTGGAAATAATTTTTTGTGGACTGTTTACGAAGACAGTCGCGGTGTACAATGGCTTGGAACGAACGGAGGAGGAATTACCGCATGGGAAAATGGAACGGGAAAAACATATTTGTTGGGAACCACGCCGTTAAGCAACATTGTCCGAACAGTACTTGATGACAGAAACGGAACGCTATGGGTCGGCACATATGATGGAGTATTTCGCGCATCATCCCGGCCACCCCACATCTTCAAAAAATATTCTTCAATCCCTGCCAAGACAATCTATACTATTACACAGACAAAGGATAATACTGTTTGGTTTGGAACTCAGGGATGCGGTGCATTCTCATTATTAAAAAATATCTTAAAGCAATACACGATTGAGAATGGACTTCTGCATAATTCGGTCCGAACAATAACTCAGAATCCAAACGGAAGTATTTGGTTCGGAACTGATGGAGGCATCGCCATTCTTTCTTCCGAAAATAAAAAATTGATTTGGAATAAATTCCCGGCAAATGATCAGATACGTGACGAAGAAATCCGTGAGATCTATATTGATACCGATAGTGTTGCTTGGATCGGTACGGACCGCGGCGGACTACGACGATATCATAACGGTGTGATGACTCACTTCGATGAGAAACAAGGATATAATGCATTGGCTGTCCATGAAATTCAAGAAGATGATTTTGGATATTTTTGGCTGACATGCAACAAAGGAATTTATCGTGTTAATAAAGAACATTTGAACGCAATCGCCCGCGGCGAACAACAGAACGCTGATTTTATCCTGTACGGAATTGTTGATGGTATGGGAAGCAGTGAATGTAACGGCGGAAGTCAACCTGCGGGTTGGAAAATGCGAAACGGAACGATCTGGTTCCCGACAATGAAAGGGGTTACGATCGTTGCTCCTCAAAAATTACCGACCAATAAAATTATTCCCCCGGTGTATATTGAAGAGATCACTGCCGATGGAAATTCTGTTCCTATTAAAACTGGAAATGCAGACCTAGAAGCTGGCGTGAACCGTGTAACAATCAATTTCAGCGCACTTAGTTTGATGGTGCCTGAACTTGTCCGATTCAAATATATGCTGGAAGGATATGACCAACAATGGATCGATGGTAGAAACAGCCGAACGATATCGTACACGAATATCGCACCCGGAACATATACCTTCCGCGTGATCGCTTCAAACAATGATGGTGTGTGGAACAATACCGGGGCAAGCATTACGATCACTCAACATCCGCATTTTTATCAAACTGCGTGGTTTGGAATTTCTGCATTGGCATTGATCACCGGAACGTTCTTTTCCGCATATCGGTACCGTATCAATCTTTTGAAAGTGCGTGAACATGAATTGGAGCGGTTAGTGAAAGAACGGACGCATAACCTACAGATCGAAAAAGATCGGGCAGAACAAGCTAACCAGTTCAAAGGAGAGCTTGTTCACATTGTCGCTCACGATCTAAAAAATCCATTGACGACAATTGTTGGAATGTCGCACTTCTTACAAAAAGAGGATTTCGATTCGACAACGACGAAAGAATCTGCCCGCGCGATATCGGGATCGGCAGAACAAATGGTCGATCTCATCACAGATTTTCTGAACGTCGAATCCATGGAGCAAGGAACATTCAGCCTG